>JAXJXL010000235.1:0-31117 GCA_036307525.1 Faecalimonas sp. | reverse complement strand
CTGTAAAGGATTTGTTCAAGGTTACAGCAGAAAAACCGTTTTCTTGTTCGGTAAATCCTTTTACAACCAAGCAGTTGCGTGAAACACTTCACTCTTTTGAGCTTGAAGAGAATGATTTTGTAAATGTGTGTATTGATCTCGCAATGCGCGGTGTGGGTTCAAAATCCTGCGGTCCCGATTTGCCGCAGGAGTATGAAATTCCCAAAACATACAAGAATACTTTTACATTCAAATTTTAAGAAATTTCGATGCGGTTTTGTCACCGTATGAAGACAAAAAACGGAGGCGCCTCATCAAGTTGGTGTCTCCGTTTTTACTAAATGGAAAGGAATGATAAAATGAAAATAGCTTTGATTGCGCACGATAAAAAGAAAAATGAAATTATCGAACTTGCTAAGAAATACAAAGATGTTCTCGGCAAGTATGAACTCTATGCAACCGGTACCACCGGAACACTTATTATGGGCGAAACCGGACTTAAGATTACAAGAATGAAAAGCGGTCCGAAAGGCGGCGACCAACAGATTGGTGCTATGCTCGCAAACGGCGAACTTGACTTGATTGTTTTCTTACGCGATCCACTTACCGCTCAGCCGCACGAACCCGACGTATCTGCTTTGCTTCGCTTGGGCGACGTTCAGAAAATCCCGCTTGCTACCAATGTAAATAGCGCGACTATTATGTTGGAAGCTTTGAAAGATGAAACCTTTTTCAACATGGTAAAAGGTTCAAATCCAGACGACTAAAAAACAAAAGGCATCGCTTACAGCGGTGCCTTTTGTTATGCCTATATCTTGCCTATTTTGTGCCTATATTTTGCCTATAAAAAGACTATTCTTTGCCGATGACATTGGGATGTGAATCATATATAATTGTTAACGTGTAAAAATATAATTTGAAATTTTTTTAAAAAAGCGACTATATTTTGAATTTTTCAGTTGTGTTTATATTATGAAGGGACAAATCAAGGCAGGTATAGACTATGTATAAAGAAGAATACTATGATTATTCGGGAAAAGAAGGAAAATGGATTAAAGATGAATTGAAAAAGCGGGGCTTTCATCATGTAACGATTTCTAATTTTCCGGCAGATTTCTTTCGGATGAGCAAAAGCCAATTAGAAAAACTTTTTGAGAAAGCTTCTGATGCATTTATTTCCGAAATGTATGATGTTCCGATACAACAAATTCAAAATCGGCGAAGTGACTTTGATATCAAACAATTAGGATGCACTTTAAACCGGATGGAACGTGAAGAAGAGACTGCACAAATCTTCAAAGAAATACTGAGAATTGTGTCAAATGAGTATAATAATGGCAACTTTCCACATACTAACTCCACACCATTAAATAGTGAAAAGGAGTTTTTATATATGAAAGCAACAGGAATTGTACGTCGCATAGACGAAACTGTTATAATTGGACCAAGTCAAAGAAACCCAGTAAAATCAAGGAGTTTCGCTGATTTGGTCCTTTTATATTTTTGATTTTAGACCAAACTGTCAACACAGACCCAAATATCTTGGATAGGTCTAAAAGGTACTTAAAAAACATTAATAATGGAATGATAGGACTAAATTAGCTTTTGAAAATCTCACGGGCAAGGCTGATTTCAGTCCTAATTTTTTTGTAAAGGAGGGTAGCGTACCGATGAGAGAACAAAAGCCAATTAAAGAATTATCATTCGACAAAGAAGCAAACATGACGGAGGTGGATGTACACAGCGATGTGGTAGCGAAAAGTGAAAAACGTAAATTTCGAGAAGCTCACGATTGCTACCACTGTCGTTATCGTAATCTAAAACAGTGTCCGGCGGTTGTTAGTTGTCCGCTGGATATGACAAGAATAACTAATAAAAGAAGAGAACTAAAGTGTCCACGAGATGAAACAAATGATTGTCCTTATGGAAATGAGGCAGGAACATGTTTCGGATTCTGTTGGAGAGAAATATTACGAGACTTTAAAAGAGTACGAGAGCGCAAGGAGGAATAGAAATGTTTTTGATTAGAATTTCAATGGATCACGGATGGGGGAGTGTTAAAACAGTTCACTACTGTTTTAGGGCTGGAGTGTTAGAAATTTTAACAGAGCCGGCATTCTTTGACAACGTCATTGAGTATAACGGTAAGTATTACAAAGTAGGAACAAAAAGAAACGCAGTAATGGATAATAAAACTTCTAATGATGATTATTATATTTTGACATTAGCTGCGATTGCAAAAGAACTGAAGCATATGGGTAGAAAGGAAGCAAAGATTTTGATTGCTGCCGGATTACCAGCAACTAGATACGGAGCAGAGAAAAAAGCATTTGCTGAGTATTTAGGAAGAAACAAAGATGTTGTATTTAAATTTGAAGAAGTAGAGTACAGGGTTACGATTGAAAAGGTAGCACTATTTCCGCAGGGATACTCGGCAGTTGTCGAAGAGTTACCAATGCTGGGTAAAAACTTAGTGGTAGTAGATATTGGTTCATGGACTACTGATATCTTTCCAATCGTTGACAGAAAACCGGATGATGCGAATGCGAACTCAATACCGGGCGGAGTGATTTCTTGTCTGAAAGAAATTAGTAAACAGTGTGTAAGACTGTATAACGAAAAAATAGATGAAGAAGAAGTTACCAATTATCTAATTACCGAACGTACACAGTTAGAAGAAAAATACGTTGAAGTCATTGACAAGGTTATGAAAGAGTTCGCAACTAACTTATTCAACTCACTAAGAGAAGAGGGATACAGTTTAAAGACAACGCAGTTTTATTTTGCAGGTGGTGGTGCTTCTATTATGAAGAAGTATGGTGGAATTCAGCAGAAGAATGTCAGATTCAATCTTGATGTAAAAGCAAACGCGAAAGGATATGACCGATTAGCTAAGATTGCAATGGAAAGAAACGCGAGGAAGTAGCTATGAAGAATGAAAACATCTATCAGCATAATATTCGTTTGAATTTAGACCGTGCGGAGCATCTAATGGTACACCGCTATCTTATGAATGCTGACCCTAAGATATTTAAATCTAAAAACGAATTTTTTATCAAAGCAGTATTAGCCGGAGCAGCAAGTGTGAGTAAGGGGATTCTTCCAGAAGTGGTTGATGAAGTAGAAGTAAAATTAACAGAAAAGCAACTAGACAATATTAGTCATAAAGTTGTGGATTTGATGAAGACAGAAGTAATGAATGAAATTATGAAAACAATATTAGGTATGCTCGTTTCTAATCCAAGTGGTGTGGTTCTACAACCTCAACCACAGAAGAACGAGGATAGTTTAGTTGAGGATTACCTTGCAGACGCTGCAATGGATTATTTTGAGGAGTGATGATATGAGAAGCGTAATAAGTATATTAGGGAGAGGAGCTGGTTTTCTTATGAAAGGTGTATTGCTTTTATTGAAAGCGTTGCTATATATTTTGCAATTATTCATGGTTTTACTGTGCTTAGTAGGCAGATTATTTGTATCGCTGGTAAGAGCAGGAACACCGTAGCAAAGGGGGTGAGAAAGATGATGAACAAGATGAATATGATGTCTCTTATGCAAAGACTGACTCAGTATTACACTAGAAATAAGGAGTCAAATCTTAATCGCATGATGAGATATTACACAACAATGAACGAAAGACTTGGACAGTAGGAAGGAGTTAATCATGTACAAGATACGGGCTGAACCAAATTGCAACCCGTGAACATGACACTGTCTACGATTGTAAGAGTGGACTGGTTGACACGGTATGCGTAGCCAATCCCTCTTACGGAAAGGGGATTGGTAAGAATGAAAAAGAAGTATATACTTCTGATGTTAATGGTGCTTCTCCTTTTCAACGGATGTAAAAAGCAGGAAGAACAAATATCGACGCAAGAAAGTACTGACTGCATCACAATAGATGATACAGAAGATAAAGAGGTAGAAGAACCATTAGAGACTTCCCCAAAAGAGGAAGAAGTAAGCAAAGTAGAATCTGAACAAACGGAACACAAAGATAATAATCAAGAGGAGCAAAAAGAAACTCCTCCACCAACAGATAAGACAGACACTACAGAAAAAGTAGAAGTAGAGAATAGTACAAGCCAAGAGAGTATTCCGCAAGAGAGTGTGAAAACTCCAAGACTGGTAAAAGATTATAATCCAAATACCATAGTAAAGTTGGCAACTGACAAGCTGAAAGCGAAGGGAAAGATTACACTTACTGATAATCTGGACCGATTGCTTGCAGAAGGAAGTATTACACAAGAGGAATACAATGAATACTACCCATACGACGGTGCCGGTTACTATAGCGTGTTTATGGAAACCAATCTGTATGATGCAAAAACTACTTCTGGACGAAAATTAAGTGGCGAAGAGGAAATTGCAGAGTATATTGCAGAAATGCTGGCAATAGAATCCGGACCGTTCTTTTTAATCGAGTATGCAGGTGTCTATACGACTGGTGGCAATGATTTTTATGAGTTTCGTTGTTACAGAGCATAAAACTAAATATTGATGAACTAAGACAGGCTATTTTTCAGTCTGTCTTTTTTAATGTTATGAAATGGAGGCAAGACAATATGAAAAATAGTAAACGATTCATGGCAGGGTTACTTGCATTGTTAACAGTGATTACATCGGTGCTTACCGGTTCTTCGACAACCATGGCAGCAAGTTCTTCTGCAAAATTACAATTATGGTATGCGTCAAGTAAAGAGCATGGAGTTGTAACAGAATTCAACTCCTATACGTATACCGGAAACATTATGTATGCAATGCTTGATGGGGCGACTGCTTATTGTATGAACTATGCAAAATCTGCAGATGGAAGTCAGACCATGCAAAGTTCTAGTACACCAAAGACATCGCTCAGTGCAACACAAGAAAAGCAGTTAGGATATTGTATGTATTACGGTCATGGCAAAACAAATGTGGCTGCACCGACAACTGCAGAACGTAATGAATATGTTGCGACGCAGGCAATGGTGTGGATTATCGAAAAGAATTTGTTTGGTACTGCAAAGGCAGATTCAGCAGCTCAGAAGATTTGTGCCTGCGCACCGAGTTCTACAGATGCATATAACTTCTATGTAGCATTGAGAAACAATATGCAGGCTGCGATGAATGTAACCATTCCAAGTTTCGCATCATCGACAAAGAGTGGTGCGCCGACTTATGAACTGAAATGGAATGAAGCGAATAAGAGATTTGAAACAACGCTTAGCGATACCAATGGCGCACTTAGTAATTTCAATTTCTCAGTGAGTGGATTTTCGACATCTAAAAGCGGTAATCAGCTAACTATCTATTCCAACACAGTCAATACGACAGCGACAGTGGTAACCGGTGCTACAAACAATGGAACTGTGCAACCGACTACAAGTTGTGTGTACTGGACGATTAATAAAGAGAAGTATCAGGAGTTTGTTTCAACAAAACCACAAGTCGATCCGGTTAGTGCGTATCTGAAAGTAAAGACAGAAAGCATTGGTTATGGACATTTGACAAAGACAGATGAAGAAACTGGAACAGTACTTCCAAATGCAGAGTTTGGTATTTATTCCGACAGTGCTTGTAAAAACCTTGTAGCAAAGATTAAGACCGGGGCAGACGGAACCGTAAAATCTCAGGGCTTAGTTGCAGGAACTTATTACGTGAAAGAATTGACGGCACCAAAAGGATATGTTTTAAGCACTGATGTTCACACAATGGTAGTAAGAGCAGGGCAGACCACTTATTTAAATGTGGTGGATAAAGAGCAGGAAGGTGCACTCACGATCTTTAAAGAAGGTGAAGTGCTTACCGGATGGGTTGGCAGCAACTTTGTGTATGAAATGAAGAAACTTCCGGGGGCAACATTTCAAGTAACTGCAGGTGCTGATATCTATAGAGCAGACGGTACAAAAGTGTACTCTGAGGGCGATATCATTGCAGAACAGTTGACAACCGGAATAGACGGATATGTGTATTTAGGAAACTTACACCTTGGTACTTATGTGGTAACAGAAACTACCAGCATTGATGGTTATACCATTAATACAAACCCACATGAAGTAAACATCGAGTACGAAAATCAAAATCTGACGGTTCAAGTAGAAGAAACTACCATTCGAAATGCAAGACAAAAAGCGGAAGTGACTGTAACGAAGAAAGATTCTGATACAGACAATCCGTTAGTTGGAGGACAGTATACTATCTATGCAGTAGATGATATTGTCAACTACGCAGGAGAGATTATTGCATCCAAGGGTAAGGCACTGCAGACAGTAACCACAGGAACGGATGGCAAGGCGACATTCACGGTAGACCTTCCAATTGCAAACGGATTTTACGTATCTGAAACACTTGCACCGGAAGGGTATATTCGAAATAGCAAGGATGTATATCAGTTTGGATTTAACTATCTTCCAGAAACGGAAGCAAAGGCAATCTTTAAACACACATTCTTTAATGACCGTGTGACAGCCAAGGTTAAAGTTAGTAAGGTAGACGCTGATACTGAAACAGCAGTTCCGCAAGGGGATGCTTCCTTAAAAGGCGCAGAGTATGGGTTGTATGCGCGTACAGATATCTATCATCCGGACGGAACGACAGGCATTCTGTTCCATGCAAACGATTTAGTGGCAACCATGATTACCGATGCAAAGGGAAAGGCACAGGTTAGTAACTTATATCTTGGTAACTATTATGTGAAGGAGATTTCCGCATCGGAGGGATACTTGCTTGATGAGACAGAACATGATTTGATTTGTAACTATGAGGGGGATTTGGTAGCAGAGGTTACAAGAAGTACAGTATCAGAAGAGCTTGTAATGCGTCAGCCATTCCAATTGATTAAAATTTCTGACGATGGGGAAGAAACAGATGCACCTTTAGTAGAGGGCGCAGGCTTTACGGCATACTTGAAATCTGAGATTCCGTTAAAGAAAGATGGCTCTTATGATTTTGCAAAAGCTACTCCGGTAGTGATTGGTGAGAACGGTGAGACAGAACTCTTTACAAATGAAGAAGGGTTCGTTATCTCAAAAGCGATTCCATATGGAACGTATGTGATTGTAGAATCCACAACACCTCACAATCTGAAATCCGTGAAACCATTTGAGGTTATCATTTCAAAGAATGCACCAAAAGAACCTCAAGTTTGGCGAGTATTAATTGACAGAGAGTTTACTGCAAAACTTCGTATTGTGAAGACGGATGCAGATACAGGAAAAACAGTTTTACGTCCAAATGCGGAATTTAAGATTTATGACCTGAATAAGAAAGAGTATGTCACAATGATTACCACATATCCATCTAAGGTAAAACACACATCCTTTTTTACAGATGAAGATGGAGATTTGATTCTTCCAAACGAATTAAAGATTGGTAAGTACAGAATTGAAGAAGTGGCTGCACCATACGGATATGTAATCAACAGAAACTACGTAACAGTAGCGGTAGATACGAATACGTTTTATGAAATCGACGCAGATACAAATGACGCAATCATCACAGTGGCGTATGAAAACGAACCAACAGTTGGAAAACTTACGGTGAAGAAAACCGGAGAAGTGTTAGATGCATTTAAAGGCAGATGGTTTGCAAAATCTGAGAATAAGGAATTTGTCTATGTGGAGAGTTCTCTTGCCGGAGCCTAATTTGAAGTCTATGCAAACGAAGATATTTATACAGCAGATATGCAGTTGGATATCAATGGCGATCGTACAAAGTACTATTCGAAAGATGAATTAGTAGCAACGTTAGTGACTGGGGAAGACGGAACTGCAACGCTATCTGATTTATCACTTGGAAGTTATCGCGTGGTGGAAGTGGAAGCCCCATACGGATATGTTTTGAATTCCAAGGAGCAGGTAGTCACATTCGTTTATGTGGATGATGAAACTCCGGTAGTGGAAGAAAGTCTTGAATTTTATAACGATAGACAAACGCTAGAAATCACAATTGATAAAAAGGATTCTGAAACTGGTGTAGGTATTGCCGGAGCAGAGTTTGGCTTGTATGCAAAAGAAGATATTGTAAATGCGGATGGCAAAGTAATTGTAAAGGCAGACACACTTCTTGAAAAGGCAGTGTCAGATGAAAACGGTAAAGTGGCATTTGTTAAGGACTATCCGTTTGGAAGTTACTATGCAAAAGAATTACAAAGCCCTGCCGGATATGTTTCTTCTGATGAAGTTGTT
Source organism: Faecalimonas sp. (assembly GCA_036307525.1). Classification (GTDB taxonomy): domain Bacteria; phylum Bacillota; class Clostridia; order Lachnospirales; family Lachnospiraceae; genus Faecalimonas. The sequence continues at coordinate 22,970 of JAXJXL010000235.1, read as the reverse complement.
TCTTTCGATACCGAATATCAGGTACAGGATGTAAAGACAGCAACCTATAGCAGTGAATTTTTCAATACTTCGACAAAACTCGACATCTCCAAAACAGATATTACAGGGGAGCATGAGCTTAAAGGTGCCACACTTACAATTCTTGATAAGGATGGCAATGTGGTAGATACTTGGGTATCTGACGGAACGGTACACCGAGTAGAGCGCATCCCGGTAGGAAAGTATATCTTAAGAGAAGAGATTGCCCCATACGGATACAAGATTGCGAACGAGATTGCATTTGAAGTCAAAGATACTGCAGAAGTCCAAAAGGTTACGATGGTAGATGAGATTGTAAAAGGAAAGCTGGTACTTGTGAAAATAGATGAAATCACCGGAAAAGGTATTGAAGGTGTTGAGTTTGAACTTCGTGACAAGGATGGTAATGTAGTGGAAACACTGATTACTGACAAAGACGGACGTGTAGAATCGAAGGAACTTGACATTGCTATTTTTGAGAATGGTGCCTATAAAGAGGACATCAAGTACTATGTGGTGGAAACAAAAGCAGCAAAAGGATATATCGCAAATGAGACTGTTCACGAAGTGGTTTTCCGTTATGAAAAAGAGGCACCGGAAGTTGTGACTTATGAATTGTCCGTAACCAATAAACCGATTGTACCGGATTCACCGAAGACTGGGGATGATTCCAATACGTTTGTATACGCAGGTATCTGTGTGGCAGGTCTAGGATTGATTGTTTTGTTGTTATCAAAAAAGAAAAGAAATAAATAGGAACTAAAAAGTTAGAGATACAGGCCAATTGGCTTGTATCTCTTTTCAATAATTGGAGGTAAAACACAATGATGAATTATGAAATGTTTAAAGAAATTGTATCAGAGAAATTGGCAGATTATTTGCCGGAAGAATATAAGGACAGAAAGTTGAGTTTTGGAGTTTTTGACAAAATCAACACCAAACGAGATGGCGTAACATTTATGGTAACAGAGGATGACCCAAGGGTATCACCTACCATGTATCTTGATGGATTGTATGAAGATTACAAAAAGATTGGAGATATTGAATTAGTGTTGCATGGTGCAGCGCAAGACCTTTGCAAGCATTTAGAAATTGGTAAGGAAATGGTAGAGAAAATCCACGTGGATGAGATTCGAGACAACGTATTCTTCTCTGTTATTAATGCAGAGCAAAATCAAGAATATCTGCAGAATCGCCCGCACCGCAATTTTAACGATTTGGCGATTGTATATGATTATCTGGTTGAAATTACTGAAACCGGAATCGTAAGTGTGCCGATTACAAATGACTTGGCAAGATTAGCAGGATTAGAGGAGCATGAATTGTTTGCGCTTTCAGAAGAAAACACAAAACGACTTTTACCGACAGTCATTAAGCCGATGAGCCATGTGATTGCTGACCTCATGGATATGGATACAGTACCATTTGAATTGAAACAAGCAATCGAGCAGGAGATGGAAATCAATGAGCCGATGTTTGTAATCACGAATGCTTCTAAACATAGGGGTGCAGGCGCAATGCTCTATGGAGACGGGTTACACGAATTATCAACATTTTTACAGAATGACCTTTACCTTTTGCCGTCATCCATCCATGAACTTATTGCAGTATCTGCGGATACGATGACTCCTTTAGAACTGGCTGATATGGTGGAAGAAATCAACCAAATGGAAGTAGAAATTGGCGACAGACTTTCTAATCAGGTATATCACTATGACAGAACGACCAGAAAGGTAACAATGGCTACAGACACTCCAAACAAGAGTCTTGACAATCAAAGAAATTGTCAAGAGTTTGAAGTGACCAGAGGTACTGTCAGATAGGAGGCAGTTATGGATAGACCGGAACTGACAATGGAAGATATTGTGACATTGGTAAATGCCTTTGAAGGTGAGTTTATCATTCATATTGAGGCAAGGGAGGCGGATGAAAATGGAACAGAATAAAGCCCCTTATAAGATTGAACAGGTGTCTATTCGTCTGGTCAAGGATGCACCTTTGTATTCAGAAGAACCGTTAAATAGTCCGGAGAAAGTGGTCAAGGCACTTGCGAAGGAACTCAGTGAAATGGATCGAGAAGTCATCTGTATTATCAATATGAATGCAAAAAGTGTAGCTATCAACTATACGATTGCCAGTGTAGGTACAATTACGAATGCAATTACGTGTCCAAGAGAACTATTAAAATCCAGTATTCTATCCAATGCTACTGGGATGATTATGCTACATAATCATCCCAGTGGTGATCTGACTCCATCAAAGGAAGATATGAAATTAACAGCCAGAATCGGAGCTGCTTATGAGATTATTGGGATTGATTTATTAGACCATATCATTGTAGCAGGACGTACCGGAGAGTATTTCAGTTTTAATGAAAATCGTCTTTTACAGACTCCGAATGAATTTCAGGAATTGGCGGCAGATTATACCGTCAAAAAGGAGAATACACTGATGGCTGCAGAGAAAGTGAGGTCGAGATAGATGGCACACTATACGGATGAAGAAATTGCAATTGCAAAGAGTGTGGACTTAGTCGGGGTAGCAAATGCACTTGGATATACTCCGAAGCGGATAGGCAGTTATTATACGTTAAAGGAAATGGATTCCATTCGCATTTACAATCACAAGACTTGGTATCGCTGGTCCAGACAGTATGAAAGTGAAGGAAGAGATGGAACGCAGATAGATTTTCTCATGCACTTTGGAGGATATGATTTTGCAGAAGCTGTGGAGTGGCTGCTTGATTTTGCCGGATACAAAAAGCTGACGGAAGGAACAAAAAAGCCACTTAAGAATCAGGCACCGAAAAAGGAAGAGAAAGAAAAGAAAAAATTCATCTTGCCAATCCCTGCAAGAAACAACACCTATTTATATTCGTATCTTATCAATGAACGGGGAATAAGTGGGGAAACTGTGGATAAATTTGTGGATAAAGGTTTGATTTATGAAAGCAGAGATTATCACAATATCATTTTCAAAGGGATGGATGCGAACGGAGAATGTAAGTTTGCAAGTATGCGAGGTGTGTTTGACAAACAAGGGAAACCATTCAAGTGTGATGTGGAAGGAAACGATAAGAATTATGGCTTTAATCTAAGGAATCCGGATAGTCATGAAGTGGTGGTATTTGAAGGAGCGATCGACCTTATGAGTTACGCAGATATATATGGTGATTTCGGGACGAATATGATTGCATTGGGTATGACTGCAGATGCGCCTCTAGAAACTTTCCTAAAAGAAAATCCACAGATTGGGAGTATTAAGTTCTGTTTGGATAACGATGACGCAGGAAGAAAGGCGACCGAGGTATTGCTTAAGAAGTATTACGAGCAGGGTTACGACGTAGAAGATTGCCCTCCACCTAAGACTCACAAGGATTATAATGAGTGGTTGAGCGAACAGAGAAGCGTAAAACTAAATTCATGTAATAAAAAGTGTAAAGTGATGTAACAGTCATGTATGTTTCAATGTATATTTTTTAAAAATTAATGTAAGTATTAATGTAACTTATTTCGAAGGCAGGAAAAAGTTAATGTAATTTTTTTCGATGCTAATGTAAGAAGTAATGAAATAAAGTTACATGAAAACGCGAAATTAATGTAAGAAGTAATGTAATAAAAGGGGTTTTAGGGGATTTTCCCCTAACAAGAAGCATTGTAATACACAATGCGTTTCTTGCGATGGACATCGGAAGCCTTCCGGGTCCATCTATGGATTTGAGAAATTCCCTAAAAACGACTAAAGGAGGGTACTAAACGCAATGACAAGAGATGTTGAACTAATCACAACTCCACAAGAACTTGAACAGTGGATGCGTGACGCTGACGTGCAAATGAAATTTGATACTGGCGATATGGAGATTTTGCTTGGATATATCGAAGGACATGGATATGCACTGGGAAGAGATACAAATAGTCAGCTTGTGAGAGTGGACATGGAATCGGATGAAGTTGAAGTAGAAGATTACACGCTGGATGATGCCATAGACCAAGCTTGCGAGTGGAACTATTCACTCATACTGGAAGCGGATGAAAATCGTAACAATCCGGATAACTTTATATCCTTTGTCAACGAGCAGGCAAGATATGACAAGTACAAAGAAGATGAAGTAATCTTAGACAAGATGTTTGAACAGACGAAGTATATGCCACCGATTGAGGCATTGGCGAGAAAGATTGCCAATGAGATTAAAGAGGTATATGAATTTGGTGTAGAGAAAGTAGTTCAGACCGTCACAGAACAGATAAGAGGATTTCAGCCAGAAAGGGTGAGATAAATGGCAGATAAAACGACAACTGTTTCGTTTCGCATGAATGAGGCAGAACGTAAACTGTTGCATGAAAAAGCGAGTGAATATGATATGACAGAATCCATGTATTTGAGATTTCTTATTACTCAAAAGCCAAATGATTATCCGGAGATCCGAAAACTCTTACGGGATACCATTAACGAAATCAATCATATTGGTACAAATATCAATCAGATTGTAAAGAATCATAATTCTTCTTTTTACAAAAAGGAAGACAAAGTTAAACTCACAGCATATATGCGGAGAGTAGATGAAACCTTGCAAAAGGTGGTGGATGCAATTGGCGATCACTAAGTTACTATATATGAAAGATTGTGGAAAAGGATTTCCCGGAAAGCATTTAAAGGCTGCACTAGATTATATTTCAGATGTAGATAAGACACAGGGAGGCAGACTAATTGCAGGAGTAAATTGTCGCCCCGGATATGCATACGAACAGATGCGAGATACCAAGCAGAAGTTTGGAAAGACAGATAAGCGACAAGCGTATCACTTAATCATTTCTTTTCAAGAGGGCGAGATTGATGCCGATACCGCATTTGAAGTAACAGAGAAATTTGTAAAGAAATATCTGGGCGACAGTTATGAAGCAGTATATACAGTTCATGATAATACAGCCCACATTCATTCTCATATTGTATTCAACAGTGTCAGTTTTACAGACGGCAGGAAGTATCGATATGAGAAAGGCGACTGGGAAAAATGTATCAGACCGATTACAGAACGTTTATGTAAGGAGTATGGTCTCTCCGTTTTTGAATTTGAATCTGAAAAAGTACGGTCAGATGAAAAGATTTCCGAATGGGATGATTCTAAACATGGACCGTTTGTGTGGTCCAATATGATTCGTAGGGATTTGGATTCCTGCATTGTACTGGCAGAAGACTTTTCACAGTTTGAACAGCTTCTCATAGAAAAAGGGTATTTGATACAAAGAGGCAAATACTTTGCTGTCAAACCTCCGGGCATGGCGCGTTTCCGTAGATGTAAGACCTTGGGCGAAGATTATACAGAGGATAGAATCCGAGCAAGAATTCAAACAGAAAACCTATCCACGTATAAGGTTGAAACTCTGGAGGAAGCAGAGCGCGTGGTATACTCGCAGATTCCAAGAGGAAAGCGGGCGAAACTAACCGGACTGCAGAAACGATACTATGCAAAGTTATACAGATTAGGTCTGCTAAAAAGAAAACCTTATAGTAAAGCGTGGAAGTATAAGGATGAGATTCGTGAAATGCACAAGATACAGGAGCAATACTTGTTTTTAATCAACTACGATATTGAATCCGTCTCAGAGCTGCAGGCAAAATCGCAAAGTTTGGCGCAGGAGAAAAAGAGCATATCAAAAGATAAAAGTAAAGCCTACCGTTCAAAAAAGAAATGCGAGGAACTGTTTGATATTGCAGAGTTGATGAGTGAAATTTTTGAACGTGAACAAGCATATCAAAGCGGAGAAACTTTTTTTGAAAGAGAACATGAAGCATGGATGCAGTACGAGGCGCAATTATCCAAACAGGGTTACTCTTATGAAGAAGTGGTAAAACTGCAGACACATTATGACAATGAGATTACAAGGATTAGGAAGTTAGAACGGGAAATAGCAAGAGAACAGCGTATCGCAGAATCACTTGTAATGGAACTGCATGAAGAAGAACAGAAATTAGAAATCAAACAAGAACAAGAAAAGAAAGAAGTAAGGACACAGCCAATAAGATAGGGCTGTTATTTTTTTGTCCAAACAGAAAGTGGAGGTAAGCATGGAAACAATAAGAAAAGGATTAACGCAAGAAGAAATAGCAAGCGAGATTAAAAGATTAACACGAAACGGCAGAACAGATGAAATTATTGAATTGGTAAAAGGAGATTATGCATTTGGTCTTACCAAAGCTGAAGTGAATCTCTATTTAAGCAAGCAATTGGAAGTTGCACAGATGAGTATGATTTCCAAGGCAATCAGAGAGTGCGGCGTGGAACTTGCCACAGCAATAGCCGAAGAAACATACGATAAATACCGTATGCAGGTAGCCATTGATTTTTGTAATAAAGGCGTACCGACAGAGGCAATCAAGAAAGCCTTAGGTCAGACCGAAAATGCACACAGTTTAAAGGCAACGCTTACTAAGGTTTTGGAGGCACTGCAAGTTGATGCTGAAAAGGAATCGCTCAAGCAACAATTAGAAGAAAAGGATAAGGTAATTCAAAGTCAGCAGAAAACCATTAAAGAATCCAGTGAGGAAATTCAGAAATTAAAGGATGAGAAGAAAGAACTGGAAGCGGCAGTTAAATCTGCAGAACAAAAAGTAAAAGTGCAGGAAGAAAAGAAGGAAGAGTTGGAAGTAACAAAGGCAGAAACATCGGCTCCAACTCCGGCACCGACACCGGAAATTCATTACGTGGTAGGGGTGGCAGGACAGAACCAGTCCATGATGCCACTTGCGTTGGAACAGTCCGGCAAAAGTAAGCAAAGTGGAATGTACGCACTTCTTGGTAAATTGGCATTCAAAAAGAAGTCCAGACAGGACATTGTAGGAATGGTGGCGAGTGGTCGTCTTAACACGGCGCAACTCGTACAGATAAAACATGCAATTGAAAGGGGGCTTACCGAGCAACAGTTAGTTCATCTGATCAACAGCTGTGTACCACCAGAGCAGATGAAAGAAATAATTGAAATCGCAGAATTAGAAAACACATTAACGTAGGAGGGATAAAAGATGGCAGAAGAGATTATGGAAGCCGTGCAGATTATTCGCGTGGCTTATGAAGGTATTGAAATCGCATTGAAGATTGGAAGTGGCGGTTTAAGTGCAGCACAGAGAACCGTTGAAACATTGATTGGCTTATTTGAGTATGAAAAGACAATGGGTAAAACCAATATGAAAAAGCTGCTTATGAAAGGTGGAGATTTACAAATCTTCCAATTCAAAACGGACGATAAAAAGCAGGTAGAGAAGATGCTTAAAAAGTATGGAATTCTCTATTCCGTGCTTCCGGATATCAATAAGGCAGACGGACTGTCTGAAATTATTTTTCATTCCGAAGCGGTGCCGAGAATGAATCAGTTAGCAAAGAAACTGACCCATGCCAAGATTGCTACTTTTGATGATTATGTAAATGGCGGTGATGTAAAAGGCATTGATAAGCTCTTAAAGTTTTTGCAAGGACAGAAAAAGGGAAACTTATTGTCCCACACTGAGGAAGACCTGCAGGTAAATCAAGTGGTAGACAATCTGATTCAAAAGGTCGGTATGTTTGCAACGGAAAAGCAGGAAATCAGTGTGGAGGAAGTCAGAGAAAACTTTAGCATTGATGTAACCGAAGCAGAACAAGTGCTTCAGCAACTCTGCACTCTTGGTTTATTAGACGTATCGGACGCAAACGGGAAACGAAAGGTACTTATGGACAAACAGACCTTTGAAAATCGTCTGCAGAGTTATCGCAGTTTGGCAGACCGTATTCAGGCAGTTGCCAAATCACACGATACCAGTTTAGAAGATGTAACCATCAGTAAGACTTTAATCGTTGCAGAAAATGACAGAGCAGTGAAAACGAGAATTCCGGGTACTTGGGGTGATAATGTTCGCTATCTTTGGATTTCCAAGGAAAACATCATGGATATTCACGATGGAAAGACCATGCTGACATTCCTCGATTCTAAGAAAGATTACAAACTGTATGATAAAGAGAATCGTGTGGTGGAAACGAAACAGGGTCAGGCTTTGTATCAGGAGCATTATGACAGAGTGGAAGCCGGGGTTAGAGAACGCTACGAGAAAGCGGTCAAGGAAGCAGAAAAGACCGTGCCAAAGAAGACACAAACGAAAAAACAAACACAGAAAAGAGGGTAGCATATGCAGACAAACAAGAAGAAAGTTCCTTGGATATTAGTTGCCATCGGTGGAGTTTTCTGTGTCTGGCTTGGATATCTGATTGGCGGTGCATGGAGAAAAGGCATTCAGGCACCGGAGTTTATCAATCAGTTTATGGATGTATTAGAGCACCCGTTTCGCAACTATTTCAACGCGTACACTTTGGGAGCAATTGTAGTGGTTTTGATTACTTATGGAGTGGTAGTGCTTATGTATTACACCAGTCTCAGAAACTACATGTTTGGAAAAGAGTATGGTTCAGCCAAATTTGCAAATCCCAAAGAAGTCAATGAAAAATTAAAAGATAAGAATGAGAACAGAAATAAGATCATCAGCCAGAATGTTCGTATGAGCTATGACACAAGATACACGCAGTTGAATAACAATACGTTAGTGGTTGGAGGTTCCGGAGCAGGTAAAACGGTCCGCAATGTGGAGCCGAATATCCTTCAGTTTCCAGAAAAAGTATCCCTTGTAATCACAGATTCTAAGGGTGAGAACTTACTCAGAAATGGAAATATTTTAAAAGCATGTGGATACAAAGTAAAAGTGTTGAATCTGGTCAATATGGAACAGTCAGACGGGTATAACCCGTTTGCGTATATCCGAAACGAAACAGATATTAACCGACTGATTACGAACCTTATGGCAAATACAACGCCAAAAGGCGCACAATCTGCAGAGCCGTTCTGGGAGAAAGCGGAGAGTCTGTTTTTGCAGGCAATCTTTAAATATGTTTGGATGGAAGCAAAACCAAATCAGAGAAATTTCCGCACGGTCATGCGGCTTATGAATGAAGCAGAAGTGACGGAACAAAACAAACCATCAAGGCTGGATGTGAAGATGAAATTTTTGGAAAGTACCCATCCACTTGGCGCAAAGCATCCGGCAGTAGTCAGTTATAACAAGTGTATGCGTGGTGCAGGAGATACCATTCGTTCCATTATTATCAGTGTGAATGCAAGATTGGCTCCTCTTGAAAACGAGCAGATTTTACGCATTTTCGATAGGGATGAAATGAATCTCGCAGAATTAGGCATTGGTGTGAATGGTGACGAACAAACAAGAACGGCTTTGTTCTGTGTAATTTCGGATTCAGATAAAACGTATAACTTTGTTGTGGGTATGCTCGATACACAAATGTATCAGGAACTTTACTACCAAGCGGATGTGAATTATGGAGGACGTCTTCCAATTCATGTATCAACTGTTCTTGATGAGTTTGCAAACGTTGCACTTCCGGATGACTTTTGTTCCTTACTTTCCACTATGCGTAGTCGGGAAATCAGTGCAACGATTATCATTCAGAACTTAGCGCAGATTAAGGCATTATTCAAAGATACATGGGAAACCATCACCGGTAACTGTGACACCTTTATCTATTTAGGTGGTAATGAACAGAGTACCCATAAATATGTGTCAGAACTTTTAGGAAAAGGAACCATTGACAAACGTTCTACGGGAGAAACGAGGGGCAGACAGGGAAGTGCAAGTAGAAATTATGACGTACTAGGAAGAGAACTGTATACCCCGGATGAAGTTAGAAAACTGGACAACAAAAAGTGTTTTGTGTTCATTCGTGGTTTTGATCCGATTTTGGATGATAAATACGACACCTTCAACCATCCTTTCTTTGAACAGACAGCAATGGGGAAGGGCGAACCTTACGTGCATGAACCTAAAAAGTATGGAAATTTCATAGGTAAATCATTCGAACTGCTTTCTCCGAAGGCAGTTTCTTATTTTGCAAAACGGAAAGAGAAGGGCGAAACCATCTATATTGATTCTTTATCGTATGAACAGTTTTGTGTGCTGACAGAAGTAGCAATGCAGAAGCGTTTTATGGAAGTTACAGAGCAAGAAGAGAAGGCAAAGCATAACGAAAAGCATACACAGGAATTGGAGTATGAAGAGTCAAGTGCTAGTGCATCGTCATCCGGAGAGAAGCAGCAGACGAAAGGAAGCAGAAATAAAGAACTTGTAGGAGAAGACAGTATCACAAACCGTATGGTCACTTGGACGTATACCAAGGAACAGAAAGACGAGCTTCGAAAGGCAATGGAAATGAAAATGCCGAAAGATGAAATCTTGAAATTCTTCTATCCGGAAATGGAAGCAGAGGAAATGGCAAGGCAAAGAGAAACATTTAAAAACAAGAGTAGAAAGAATTAGAGGAGGACAATTCAATGAGAAAATTAGTAGCAACCTTAAAAAGAAAATCAAAGACAATTTTAACCGCAATTTCAATGGCAGTATTATTTGCACCAGTTACATGCCATGCAGCCGGGGCAGAGACAATCACTGCACCATTGGAAAACTTGAAAACATTAATCATTGCAGTCATCGGTGCAGTGGGTGTCATTATCTTGGCAAAGAATGTCATGGAGTTTGCCCAGGCGTATCAGGCACAGGATTCATCAACCATGAACGCTGCTCTTAAGGGTATTGTGGCAGGTGTTATGATGGCAGGTATTTCCGCAGTGTTGGCATTCTTAGGATTTTAGATTCATTTGGGGAGAATCATCTCCCCAAGCCATTAAGAAAGAAGAGGTGAAAACAGTATGGATATATTCAAATTAGGCGAAACAATTTTGGCATTATTAGAAATGGTATTTGCGTTCTGGAACAATCAAGTATCGCTGGTGTTTGCCATGCTTGGACAGACTCCAGCAGAGTTTAAAGGCGGAGGCCCTTGGAATGCAATCATGAGTGTCCAGCCCATCTTCGTGGCAGTTGGGTCGTCCTTGGTCGTTATCTTCTTTGTGATAGGTTTTTGCTCCGAGAGTGTGGATGTCAGAGAAGAAATGCGGTTCGAGGTTATTCTCCGTATGCTGATTCGTTTGGCTATTTCAGAATGGTTTGTTATCAACAGTATAACCATTATGAAAGCAATCTTTACGTCAATCGGTAACTGGGTAAAGACACTGTCGTTCAATAGTAGTGCGAACCTATCTATTAACAGTACAGAAGCAGAAGTGATTAAAAATTTAGGATTTGGAGAAGGTCTTTTGATGCTGATACTTGCCTCGTTATTGGCGATTATCATTATCATCTGTGGATTCTTCTTGATATACACTGTATATTTCCGATTCCTACGTTTACTAGTCATCGTACCAATGGGAGCAGTTGCATTCTCGACTATGAGTGGAAATCGAACAGTCAGTCATACAATGGTTACTTACTGCAGATATTTCTTGGCGGTTTGCTTCGAGGCAGTCACGATGGCATTGGCAATTATTGTATGTAACGCATTTATTAATGCAGGACTTCCGACATTTACAAGCAACTATGCAGACTGGACGAAGACACTCATCTATCTGTGTGAGATGACATTTGCCATTGCACTCACGGTAGGCAGTGTAAAAGGTGCGCAGAATTTAACAAGTAAAGTATTTGGATTATAGGAGGCGTAGAGAATGAATAAAGGATTAAAGTTTAAAAGTCAGTGGGGACAGGAATACACAGTGGAGTTAGAGATTCAGCAGTATATGGATAACGACTGTATGCACATTGATCTAATTGAACAAGGGAATAGAGAACCGTACTCTAATCTGACGGTTAATCTAGGCAGAAAAGTACCGGCGTATTGTGCCTATATCGATACCAATAATCTTCCAGAGGCAATTCGATTTATCGAAGAGCATAACCTCGGAGAGTTTACTAACATCGTAGGCTTAAGCGGATTTTGTGAGTATCCATTGTATATGTTTCATCCGGACCGTTTAAGAGAATTATGTCCGGATGGAATGGAAATTTATGAAAAGAATATTGGAGTTACACCTCCACAAAAGAAAGAAGTAAGCAGATAGGAGGAGTTACAGTGATTGTAGAAATTAATAAAGATTTAGAGAAGTACAAAGAATCAGTTGCCATGGGATTGACCGCGAAGCAGCTGATTTTTTCAATTGCAAGTTTAGTGGTAGGTGGCGGATTGATTTTATTGCTCTATCCATATGTAGGATTGACCATTGCAGTTTATATTTCCATTCCGGTAGTTGCGCCGATTGCCCTGGGTGGATTTTACAGTTATCAAGGCATGAGTTTTTATGAAGTCATGAAAAGACGTTTTTATTTCATGTTTCATAACAAACCACTCACTTATGTTTCGACAGAAAGTGTTGCGGAGATTGATAAATGGAACGCTGAACAAAAATTGAAAGAAAAGAACAAAAGGAAGAGAGGGAAACGAGTATGAAATTTTTTGTAGATGAATTTAAGGAAATAAAGAAGGCCTCAGAACCACTTTATAAATCACCGAAGTCGGTTCAGGAGACAATGGAGATCATAGCAGTTTCGGAAGATGGTATTTTTCAAACTGGTCCAGACAGATACGATAAAGGTTGGCTTATATCAAATGTCAATTACGCTACTGCAAGTGACGAAGTACAAGAGGCCATTGCAATCGGGTATTGTAAGTTTGTCAATTCTATGGACTGTGAGTTTAAAATTACAGCCAATAATAAGAATAAGAATTGGCAGGAACTTGAAAAACAGGTCTTTGCATCACTTGATACAAAAGAAGATGAAAAATACCGTAGAAGTTATAATGAGATTATCGAAGAAAAAGTGCGATTGGGAACACATGGAATCGAACAAGAATTATATCTTACGGTTACTGTACAGCGAAAAAGTTATGAAGAAGCAAAGGCACATTTTGCTACCATTGAAGCCAACATTACGAAACGATTTACAGAAATGGGTTCAAGACTTACTGCATTAAGCGGAAATGAGAGATTACAAATCCTGTACGATTATTACCACTTGGGAAATGAAGAAGGTTTTAAGTTCAATTTGAAAGAGTACAAAAAATCCGGACAAGATTTTAAAAATGACCTGTGTAATGGAGCAGTAAAGTATTATCCAGACTATTATGAGGAAGATGGAAAATTCTGCAGAGTGTTGTATGTGAAAACATTTGCTAGCAGTGCAAGTGACAGATGTTTTGTAGATTTATCTACGTTACCAATCCACAGCATGTTAACCAAAGATTGTGTACCGGTATCGAAAGAGATTACGATGAAGATCATGAACAAGAAATATCTTGGCATCGAGTCGGACATTGTAAAACAGCAGCGCGTAAGAAATCGTAATAATGATTTTGCTTCGGATATCTCCTATATGAAACGTGCAGAGAAGAAAGAAATTGAAAGCATGATGGATGATGTACGCGAAAATGATCAGTGTTTATTTCTGACAAGTATTACAATGGTTATCATGGCAGATAGCAAAGAAGAACTGAATAGCCATACAGAAACTGTCAAGACAATTGCAAAAGGTCATGGATGTACAATGGATGTTCTGTACTTTAGACAGAGAGAAGGGTTAAATACCACGTTGCCAATTGGTGTCAGACAAGTAGAAACGATGCGTACGTTGTTTACCAATGCACTGGTAGCATTCCTACCATTTAATGTACAGGAATTAAATATGAAGTCGGGATTCTGTTATGGTATCAATCAGATTTCTAAAAATCTGAATATCGTAGACAGAAAGAAACTGCCGAATGGTAATGGATTTGTATTTGGTAATTCGGGTTCCGGAAAGTCAGTAATGAGCAAATGGGAAATCATGGAGGTTAAACAAAAGACAAATGATCGTATCATTGTTGCAGAGCCTACCGATGAGTATCTCCCGATTGCAAAAGAACTTAATGGAACCATTATTAAGATGTCAACATTCACAGATAATCATGTGAATCCGCTTGATATTGATGTGGACAGTTTAGATGTGGATGATTCGAATGGATTAATTCGTATGAAAGCAGAATTTATGTTTGCATTATGTGAGCAGTGTTATGGTGAAAAACTGAATCGTCGTCAGGAATCCATCATCGATAGATGTGTACGAGATTTATTCTTTGGTATTGCAAGAAGTGAAGAAAAACACGTACCGATTATGTCTGAGTTTTATGAGTTATTAAAACAATGTCCGGAAAAGGAAGCAAAGGATTTGGTGTTGGCATTGGATATTTTTGTGAATGGAAGTCTTAACATTTTCAATCATCATACCAATGTCGATATGGACAATCGCTTTACAGTTTTTGCAATTCGCGAGCTGGGTGAAAAACTTGCACCTGTATGTATGCTTGTAATGATGGAAACCATTCAGCAGAAGATTATCGAAAACGGTCAGAATGGATTTGCAACATGGCTCTATATTGATGAGTTTCATATGCTTCTTAACTCTGAGTACACTGCAAAATATTTGCAACAGTTGTGGAAGAAAGTAAGAAAGCAGGGTGGTCTTTGCACCGGTATTACGCAGAACATCATGGACCTTCTGGAAAGTGTTACTGCAACCACTATGCTTGCAAATTCCGAGTTTGTTATAGCATTAAACCAGTCTAACCCGGATGCGGTAAGAATTGAAGAGACACTTGGTATCTCAAAAACGCAGTTGCGTTTCGTAAGCAATTCACCGATTGGAACCGGACTCTTGAAATGTGGGGCAGTTGTCGTTCCATTCGATAACCAGATTGGCAAAGATACCGAAATCTATAAGTTGGTAAATACGAACATTTATGAAAAGTTTGAAGAGGCCAAAAAATAGTTGTTAAATAATAAATAAGTTTCATAATTGTTGCTCAATTTCTCAATTAGTTTTATACTGAGATAAATAGAGTTTGTGTCATCGGTGACGACACAAAATGAAAGGAATGAAGTTATGGCAGAGAATAATATTTCTTTTGAAATTTTGATGAATAGTATCAAAGAGATTCATGATAAGGCTGGAAGTATGGCGAAAAGTGCTGTCAATCAGTTAATGACATTGAGAAATTGGGCAATTGGATATTATATTGTTGAATACGAACAGGGTGGCAAAGATAAAGCAGATTATGGAACTAATCTATTAAAGAATCTTGAAAAGCAGATTTCTGAAAAAGGTTTGAACGAAACACTTTTTCGCGTATGCAGACAGTTCTATTTAACTTATCCTCAAATTCATTCGACAGTGTCGAATGAATTTAAATTGGTGGATTTTGGAAATTGTTCGACAGCGTCGAATGAATTTGTTACAAAGCCTGATGTATTAGTACAAAATTTATCATTTTCACATATAAGGGAAATTATGGTAATTGATGATGCGTTTGAAAGATTTTTTTATGAAACAGAGTGTATTAAGTGCAATTGGAGTGTAAGAGAGTTACGTAGACAAATAAAAACTAATTTATATGTACGCGCAGGAATCAGTAAGAAACCAGAGTTGTTGATACAGCCATCGGTTGATAATAGCACAAATCCAATGCTTACAATCAAGGATCCATTCACATTTGAATTTTTAGGTTTAGAGGCAAAAGAGGCTGTTTCTGAATCCGATTTGGAACAGGCACTCATGGATCATTTGCAAGAGTTTATGCTAGAATTAGGCGAGGGATTTTGTTTTGAAGCAAGACAGAAAAGAATCATTATTGACGATAAATATTACTTCATAGACTTAGTGTTTTATAACCGATTATTGCATTGTAATGTAATAATCGAGCTAAAAAATGATGAATTTAAGCATGAAGATTTAGGACAGCTAAATGCATATGTGGGATATTATAAGAAAAACGAAATGATGCCGGGAGATAATCCACCTGTTGGAATTTTGCTTTGTACAGATAAAGGTTCTCAAATGGTGGAGTATGCGTTATCTGGAATGGATAATCAGTTATTTGTTTCAACATATATGTTGCATTTGCCAGATAAGAGGAAATTGGAAGAATTTATGTTGAAGGAAATGGAACAAATGGGAATATAGTAAACCATTTATGCAGCGTTATTTAGGTATGCACAAATTTGAAGTTGGCGGAGGTTGCACAAATGACAACTTAACAAAAGCTGCATGGTAGTTTGTTTGAAATTTTTTGGTAAGTGTAGTCTTATTATCAAGGTAACGATTATTGATAATTTTTCTTATACTCATAATGCGAAGATGGGGATCGGAGCAGAGATTTTTATTATCTTTCAACAAGATGAATTAGACAGAAGAAAATTCCATGATGGCAATATCAGGCTCCAGATTTATTGTCCTAGGGAAAGGTAAATTTAAGAAAGTTTGTTTGGAAACAAAAATACAATTTAATGGAGAAGTACTTATGAATACAATTATTATTACAAATAACGAAGCATCTTTTTATATTGAAAAAATCTATGACCTAATGGGTGATTCATTAAAGCAAGAATATGAAATATTACCGCAAACAGTAAATTTCAATTTTGACCCAGATTTGATTGTATCTGCTCCTGAGGCGATTTATGCTATGATACTAATCATTAAACTGGGATATGATGTGATAAAGAAGAAAATAAAGGATAAAAGTGATACAGGTCTTTGTGACATAACTTCTATTGAAGTAGATAATACCCAAAATATATATAATATAAAAACGAATTTAAATAATGTCAAAATTAAAATAAAGCATACAGATAATTGTACCGAATTATCTGTGCAGGAGATACATGAATAAGAAAAATAATTGTACAATTGACAGATGGAGTGTAAATTGGAATGAACTAGGAAATTCGCTACTATGTAGTCATGAATACATGCATGAAGTTCTTACAATTTCTACTATTTATGGTGCCGTACAACGACTAATCAAGATTTATTCTGACTATTATCCAGCAGATTTATCACTAAAACGCGTTCAATATGAGTTATTCAAACATGTTATGTTTACTCAAGAATGTTGTGCTACATTTTGTTCAGTCATGCAGGTTTCAAACAGCATAAACAGCGCTGAGCATCTTTTGCCAACTGCATACTTAAACTACTATAATACATACTATAATTGTATTAAAACGAAGATTAAAAGTACTTATTTTGCACATGTTTTTGCAGAAACAATTGCACAATTATGTATGAATAATCAGGTACACACACAAATAAGAGATTATTTAAAAAATAATTCAGCTACATTTAGTCCATTGCATTTTTCACCAGATAGTTGTTTTAATTCAATCATTAGAAATTTAACGCCAAATACTGTGGAAGAGATTATTGATTACTGTAACTCTCAAAATCCAGACACATTTAGCGATATTAATAACGACCAATATTGGAAATGTCATAGTTCAGATGGAATTAACCAGATTAATGATATTGTTTATAATGCTATATATAATTATTTTCCTCAGAAATTTGCGAATCTTAATATTTTACCGCTTGAAACAATACGCACAAATAGAAACTTATGGATAAATTCATTGAACGATGCATTGATAGAAAAATTTAGAAGCGTTGATTTGCTTGGTAAAGAAGACCATGCCCATTCATATCATTTGGATGAGCGTTTACTATTAATTCTCGAATGTTTAGATACGGTTAAAATATACAATCAACCATATATGCGTTCGAAAAGTTGCTTGCCTTCTGAAGATATGGTAGGTATAAACTATAAACCATATCATAAACAATTGAACTTACATACGTTTTTATGCGAAAATTGTTTTTTTGATGCAAATGGTAATTGGTACCAATTCAACTCAGACGGAACGCTTTCTGATGATGCTTATTTCCATTATAAACTACTATCACAATATATATGTCAAAATCCTTTATTTGTGATGGGTATGACAGCTGAGAGTAAAATGAAAGTCTTTATTGATAATGAAATTAAAGAAATCTATAGAACTTTGAAAAACACATGTAAAGACAGTAAGTCTCGTATTAAAAATTTATCTCGATATAATATGATGTTCTATATGTTTGGTAAATTTTCATGCTGGTTAGATTACCTAGTTCAATCTCCAGCGAGTCAATATCACTTATTAGTTATTGATGATAAAAATGCATCCACTACTCAAGAAAGAAATATTTTTGGTATGGTAGCATTTTATTCTTCATCATTACCAGGCGTTTTCATTAAATGTTTTAATAATATAAGCTATGCAAAAACTTTGCAGGTATTAGACGAGCTTGCTAAACAGCAAATGATAACTCTAGATCGTAGCCACGTAAGGTTAGTAATTAGCAAAAAAATGATACAAGCATTCAATGCCATTGATGCATTGTGGCTTGAGTTTTAGGCATCACATCATATCAAAAAGTTTAAAAAACCGATTAAAATGAGCATATATGGAGATTTTTACTATTCGAATATAGTAGAAGGGATAACAGTATAGAGATGTTTATGGTAACAATGATACTAAATGAATATTTTTGTTGCTGAGTATAGATGAATAAGAATTAATTGAAAACTTTTAGGTACTGAGGAAATTAACAGTCATAAAAATTGATTAACAAATTAAATATGATAAACAGAATTCGAGCCATTGGGATGATGAACCCAGTGGCTTTTTTCTGTCTTAGGAGGTGAGAAAAAGTGAAAATCAAGAAAGCGCAAGAAAAACAAATTGCACTGCATAAAAAGAAAGAGTTGGAGATACAGACTTTTAAGAATGAGAATCTATCGATTAAAAATGTTGGTTATTTTGGGGCAAAAACAGCCAGTGAGCAAATTGAAGGTGGAGAAGAATTGAAAAACGCAGCAATGGTGGAGAATATGTCAGCCAAACCTATTGTTGGTGCAACACAAAAAGGTGCAAGTGGAATCCAAAACAAACTACGTAAAGAAAAAGAAAAACGTAGTCAACAGTCTGATAAGAAAGAGAAACAAAAGCGACGAGATGATGAGAAGAATCGTCGTTACGAATCCAAAGATACAAAAAGTTTAAATGAAAAGTCATCCAATAAAAAGGAAAGCAAGAAGTCATCTGGTAAGAGTTCCGATGATGGGAAAACATCAAAAGGAAAAAAACGAAGACTAGGATTATTGCAGAAAGCAAAAATGTTGTTTCTGCAGAAAAATTTGTTAAAACAGGATGGAACGGAAGGTGGCAATAATCAAGAAATGCCTCAGATTGTATCGGATGTCGCACCTTGGCTTGGTCTGATGGGGATTGGATTGTTAGTGGTATCTGCAGTTGTGGTGCCGGTAATGGCAGTAATTGCAATTATCTATAATTCCCCATTTGCAATCTTTATGCCGCCTTTAGAAAGCGGAGAGACTGTGATGAGTGTAACGAGTGCATATGTGTCTGAGTTCAACATGGAAATTGAGAATTTGGCAAGTACGCATACTGGGTATGACGTGGGTGAGATAGTATATGTTGACTATGAAGGTACAGGACCGGGTATCAGCAATTATTACGACATCATAGGTGTTTACATGGTTAAACACGGTGTCGGTGACACTGCAACTATTATCAACGACACAACAAAGTCATGGATAAAACAAGTATTTGATGATATGTGTACGTATACGTTGACGAGTGGAATAGAAACCTACACGGATGAAGATGGAAATACGGAAACAAAATCGGTACTATATGTCAATGTTGTGTTGAAGGACTTTAACCAGATGAAAGAGATATATAACTTTGATGAAAATCAAGTAGAACTGCTTGAACTGGTAATGGGTAGTGGCAATTTCACATTATCCGGATATATAGGTGGAGGTGCAGAACTTTCATCCAAACTAACCAATTCTGAAATCAACGAAATCATGGAACACATTACAGATGTGAATCAGCAGTTTGTCTGCAGGTATGCACTGAACCGTGTGGGTTATCCATACAGTCAGGCATACAGAGATTCTGGGAATTATTACGACTGCAGTTCCTTGGCGTACTATTCATGGAAGGCAGCGAATATAGATATTGGTTATGGTGGAGCAACCTATGCAGCTGCAGAAGCGCAGGGACTAGAGGAAGCCGGAAAAACAGTAAGTTATGAATCAATGCAACCGGGAGATTTAATCTTCTACAGTTATTGCAGAAATGGAAGATACAAAAATATCAGTCATGTAGCAATCTATATCGGAAACGGTAAAGTAGTAGAAGCAAAGAATGAACAGTATGGTGTCTTCTATGGAGATATACCATCCCCGGCAAGCATTGTTCTCATAGGAAGACCACAGTAGAGGAGGTGACGATATACATGATTGTATCAAAGAAAACAGCATATAGAATTAATTAAGCCAATATCAAGTCATGAGACGAGATGTTGGCTTTTCTAATTTAGAAATGCTGGCAGGTAAATGACAACTGAATATGGAACAAAAAACAAATTATTAAGAAAGAAAAGAGGATTTAGATTATGAAAAAATTAAATGTATTATTAGCAGCAGTTTTATCAGTAGCATTATTATTTGGAGCAAATATCTCCGCAAGTGCAGCAAGTGCAGAAGTACAGTTTGAAGTCAAAGCAACAGACGTAAATGTTGCAGTCAATGTACCAACAACCTTGCCGATTATCTTCAACGAAGACGGAACCAACACATACCCTACCAACTGGACCATTGAAAACAAAAAGTGCCATTGCTAGAATTTATCTTTATTCAGTAGCACTTACAGCAGACAATGACTGGAAACTTATGACCGGTGGGATGGATCCGAAATTCGAAAACGCAGACTCAAAAAGGGTTAAGTTCTATGTAGGACCTGAAGGCAACTTGGAGTATATGAGTGGCAGAGATAACGGAACAACTGGATATGTTGAGTTTGAACCGGAAGAATTCACTATTGTAAGTGGCGGTGCTAAGGACTTGTCTTTCAAGGTGGAACGTGGTGCCTATACTCAGAATGCTAACTTCCAGAAAGCGTTTGATATGGTATTAACATTTAAGTTTTTATAAGCGAGGGATAACATATGTCTGAAATGAGAAAAGAAGAACAAAACAAGAATCAAAGAAACCCGATTGCCAAGATTATCTTGGCAATCCTGGTTATTATCATTCTGCTTTTGCTCCATAGATGTTCTGTAAACTACTACGAGAAGAAAGTGATTGAGGAAGCAAATGAGATTATTACAGAGTTTGAGGAAAATGTCGATGCAATTACAGAGATTGAGGATGCCATGAGACAGGAGGCCATTGATACGGCAGTGGAAGAAGGTATGATGCATGTCAATTATTCTGCAAAGGCTGTATTTAACGGTAAGGTAAGTGAAACATTTAATCTCAAGAATATCGAGAATAATCATGATTCCATCACGTTTGAAATTTTTGATGAGGATGGGGACAGCCTGTATAAGTCCAAGATGATTAAACCGGGATATGAGATGAATGCAATTGAGCTTAAAAGAGCATTGCCAGAAGGCAGACATGAGTGTACCATTCGTATTCAATATGCAACGTCAGGCTCTGTCGCAAGCGAGTTTCCGATTATTCTAGAAGTAAAATAAGGGGACGGGTGCCTCGTGCATCCGTCTCAGCGAAGGAGGGAAGTCTATGCAGGACATGATTATGGTAACAGAAAACTGGAAAGGAACAGAAACAAATATGCTTCTCAATTTTACGGATTATATGAAAGACATTGTTTTTCAGACCAATAAAGAGAAGATGGAGATTGCATTAGAAGTTCTTGAATTGGAGAATACGAGGAATTTGAAAACAGATTGGGTGGAAACATACCTTGCTGCAAACAAATCCTATTCAGCCAGATATTGTGCAGATTACAATCAGCTCATTTTGTTTTTGAAGGGTATGTTGAATGATAACTATGCAAATACGAGATTTGATTGTGAGAGATGCAGTAAAGATTGCCTAGAGAAACTGCAGGAGCTGGGTATCAGCATTTACGGAAGAATTGTGCAAGAAGCAGAAATTGCGAAAGAAGTACGTGATTACGAAGTGGAAGTCAAAGAAGTGCTGTCACGTATTGAAACCGTGAATGCAGATTCACTGGAAGATGCAATTGATAAGGTAATGGATAAGTACCACGCACAAGAGATTGTTCTTGATGCAGAAGATTTTGTGGGAGTGGATTTTCTCCCAAGTGAAGAAGAAAAGAATAAAACAATGAAGCATCTGCGTAGCAGATAGAAAGTGAGGACAATATGAAATATTCGATTAAAGTAAATGAAGTACAAGGAAATGATAGTCACATTAAAGGATTTGCCACAGTGGTATTTGGTGGCGCATTTAAGATTAGCAATATTGCCATTCTTGAGAACAGAGAAACCGGCGACTTGTTTGTATCCATGCCAAGATATAAATCAAGAGGCGTAGATCAGGATAACAACCCAATTTATAAGGATATCTGTAATCCAACCACAAAGGAATTTCGTGAGCAGCTTTACGGAGATATTATGGACGCATATCATGCTCTCAAAGAGAAAGATAAAGCGCAAGACACAGTAGCGCAGGAAGAAGTAGAAATGCCGGAGTTTTCGATTCTGGTAACGGCATGGTCTAGCAAAGATTCCAATGTACGAGGCCTTGCAAGCATCTATTTTGAAGACTGTTTTATCGTAAACAACGTATCAATCTTACAAGGCAAGGAAAACTTGTTTGTTGCAATGCCATCCTATAAAACCAAGAAGGTGGATGACAATAACAAACCTATTTATTCCGATTATTCCGATTCCTTGATTATCCCGATTCTTTAAAACAGCCACGCCGAAAACCGCTTGGACTGGGCAGTTGGCATGGCTGCTATTCATAATTAATCGGAATAATTAATAACCACGACACAAGCGTTCAATGATATCTTCGTTGCCCTTCCAAAATGGAATGGCATCAATAGAATAATCTAACCTTGTTGATGCTTTTTCGATAGCTTCTCTTTTCATTTCCGTATCTGCATATGCATATATTTGTGTTACTTGTGGATCGGAATGTCCAAGAAATTCGGCAAGCAGTGCTAGTGGCATTCCTGAACGATACAAATGCATAGCTCTCGACTTTCTTATTATATGAGGATGCACTTTTTCATTGATGGTTACTGTCTCGCTTGCCTGTTTTGCATATTTTTTCAAGAAACGGGCTACATTATCATCTGACATTTTTGTTT
>JAXJXL010000234.1:0-1823 GCA_036307525.1 Faecalimonas sp. | reverse complement strand
GCCAGAATGTAATCCACATCTTTTTCACATGCCACGTCCAATGTTCCCGTCAAAATAATCTTCACAAGAGCTGTTTCATCGCACTCTGTTTCACCAAACGCAGCAACTGCCTTCTCAATCATTTCTGAAGAAGTCTGGCAATCCGTTACATCTACCGAAACGGCATATAGCTTTCTCTGGGCAAACGGGATGAATTCGTGCAAACATGTGCCATCCTCCTCATTCACTTCGAGCAAAACAAAGCCATGTTCTCCCACTTCGTCAAAACCTCTGCCCTCCAAACAACCCGGATAACAGTATGAAGCACGCGCATCCAGTTGTTCATGCTTGTATGCATGGATATGCCCCAGCGCAAGATAATCCATATTTTTGTTCTTCAGTGCTCTCAGATTGATTAACTCTCCGTCCTGTCCATGCATCATGACAATATTGAATTTATCTGAATCAAGCATCAGAGACGCATGGGCAAGGTTCGTGTTCTCTGCTGACAAATCAATGCCGGTAATTACAACCTTGCCAAAATCATAGGCTGTCCAATTCGGTCCAAACATCTTTAAATTTTCAGGAATAATATCAAGATTGACGAGGAAATTATCGTTATCATGATTGCCATTCAAATAAAAAAATGTAATGTCCGGATGACTGTTTATCTGGTATAGCACGGCATTCTTTGTAGTCGCAGTAATGTTTTTCGTATCAAACATATCCCCCGCAATTAAAATACCGAAAACATCATGTTCTGCTGCATAGTCTACCATTCTTTCAAAGGTATGTAGAATCTCTGTTTTTCTGATTTTGGCTTTGTCCTTATCAAGATTTGCACTCATTTTGGCATCTAAATGCAAATCTGCACAATGAATGAATTTCATGAAGGTATCCCTTTCTAATCATAAAATTTTACCCTTTCATTATATCAGTGTTCTGTTCATCTGTCATTTGTATTTTTAGAAAAACGTCTGTCTTGACAGACACAAAAGACCACCATACCCACGATTCCTAAATCGTACGCACAATGGCCTCTTCTACCTACATATACTTCTTATTCACTTTCCTTGGATATGGTCGTTTTTCGTCCGTCAACTCTAAGAGATAATCGATACTGGTATCATGAAATCTGGCCAGTTCAATTAACACTCTTGTGGATATTTCTATGTCTCCACGTTCATAATTACTGTAGGTCCTTTGACTACAATTCAACATTTTTGCTAGCTGAACCTGTGTCATATCTCTATCTTCCCTTAAATCTCTGATACGCCTGTACATTGCACTTCACCTCAATGCAATGATACAATATTATTCCCTCTGTGACTTCTACTTAGCGAAGTTTTCGCTAAACTTACAAGAACTTTCTCAGCTTATCGCGGAGTTCTTCCTCAATTGCAATCAGCCTCTTGCAGATATCCTTTGCCGGCTCCTCTGCCGCTTTATACTGGTTCATATATTTGTAGAGAGATTTCACACCCATATCGCAGCCGTCTGTGATTAATTCTGCGATCATTGCATCACTATTGTCCATGCCCATTTTGAAATTAATTTTCAACTTTGACATTCCTTTCGCCATAGGGTTTGGTTCTTTCTCGTCAAATTCTTTATGATTCAACATGGAGTGCAAATCATTTCCCAGCTTCTCATGATGTTTTTTACTTTCTTCCAAAAGCTCTACCAGTTCGGAGTCTGCAGCCTTGTCCATCAATTCATCAATAGATGTAACTGCCATTTTGCTTCCCGCATCACATTCTTGCAATAATTTAATTGTATCTGTTTTCTCCATAACACTTTACTTCCTTTCCATTTTTGTTAGTATATGGAGAAATCAAAATTTT
>JAXJXL010000233.1:0-3803 GCA_036307525.1 Faecalimonas sp. | reverse complement strand
TTATAAATCTTTCGCATCCATATATTTTCCATCTCTCCAGATTCTTTCCAAATCATAGAATAGACGGTTTTCTTTATCGAATACATGAACAATGATGTTTCCGAAATCTAATAATACCCAGTTTCCAAGGCCATAGCCTTCACGCTGTCTTGGCTCAAAACCTTCTTTTGAAAGCTTCTCTTCTACATTTTCAACTAAAGCACGCACCTGGCTTTCGTTGGAACCGTTTGCAATGATGAAATAATCAGCAAGTACTGAGATTTCTGAGATATCGATTACTTTAATGTCCTCTCCTAATTTTTCATCTAATGCTTCGTAAGCTAATTTCGCCATTTTTCTTGATTGTTCCATGAGTATTACTCCTTTCATTTATTCAAAAATTTTTTATAGTACAAATATGTCTGTTCTGTCATCGGGTCAATGACATCCTCTTTCGTCTCCAAATACGCCAATGTAGCCTTTAAAATGGTATATAGGCATTCGTCTAGGTTAAACCTTGCTAAACGCCTTATTTCGTCCAAATTCGGCGCCTGATTGCGATTTGGCTCAATATAATCAGCGATATAGATAATCTTATCTAATTGGGTCATTTCCGGTCGACCTGTTGTATGCCATCGAATCGCATCTAGGATTTCTTCATCATCAATACCATAATCTGCTTTGGCAAGATATGCCCCTAATTTTGCATGCAATAAAAACGGGTTGCGTTCTTCTGCCTCTGTTATGGTTAAACCATACTTCTGACAAAGACGTAATTGCTCCTGTCCGCCAAACCCTTTTGCGCAGTCATGCAATAACGCAGCAATCTCTGCCTTTCTTTCATCCACATGATATTGCTTCGCTAATTGAATTGCCGTTTCCACAACGCCAAGTGTATGCGAAAAACGGGACTCCTTCTGACTTTTTCGAACCTTTTCTTTCATCTCCTCCAAGTCATCCGCAAACAGATGATGTTCTTGGATATATTGATAGACTGATTCCGGAATCATATCCCGAACGAATAATCCATACTTTAATCTACGGCGTATTTCGGTGGATGAAATATCAATATTTGGAGTTTTTAACAAGAGGATATCTGCGCCATATTTTTGATTCAGATATGATATTTGTGTCATCATTTCATCCGTATTCTTGTCATCCCGATATGCCGCAAGAATCACACAGGTTTTCACAAGCTTTTCCGGATGCCTCCAGCTTTCCAATGCAAATAAGGAATCTGCACCAATAATGAAATAAAACTCACACTCCGGATACACTTCTTTGAAATGCTCCATTGTTAAATAGGAGTAATTAATCTCCTGGCGTTCCACTTCATAAAGCTGTAATATAAACCCATCTTTATCTGCAATGGCTCTGCGAACCATTTCCACACGATGTTTCGTTTGCGACTCAATTTTCTCATTCATCTTGTGCGGCGGATTTCCATTTGGCATGAACCAGATTTCATCCAACGAGAATAAATCTCTTGCATATTCACCAAGCATTACATGGCCATTATGAATTGGGTCAAATGTTCCACCCATAATTCCAATTTTCATTATTTTTTCTCCGGCAAAACAATTTTCTTTTTCTCGTCTTTTCCCTCTTTATACAGCGTGATCTTCTTCCCCACAACTTGTACAACTTCCGAGCGTGTACGCTCTGCCAAAACCTGAGCAAGTTCTTTTGGGTCATCCATACAATTTTGTAACACACTGATTTTAATCAGCTCTCTTGCCTCTAACGCTTCGTTAATTGCACCTGTAAATTCCGGTGTCAGACTGGATTTTCCAATCTGGAAAATCGGGTCCATTGTCATGGCAAGGCTTCTCAAATATGCTCTCTGTTTCGAGTTCATTGTATCTCTCCTTCTCTATCTGTAGTTATTATTTGTAATAATCAAATTGTAATCCATACATGCGAACGGTATCGCCCTCCTGAATTCCGGCTGCCTCTAATTCCTCTAAGATACCGGTCTCTTTCAAGAATGTCTGGAAGAATGCAAATCCTTTTTCTGAATCCAAGTTCGTATATCCAAGCATCTTTTCAATCTTCGGACCTTCTACCACATACATACCATCTTCATCCACCTCTACTGTGTATGGTAAATCAACATGAATCAATTCATTTTCCGGGAAGTATTCCTGTTCAAATACGACTGGCGCCTGATCAAGTGTTTTAAGCTGTTCATTTACATAGTATAACAGTTCCTTAATACCATCGCCTGACACGCCAGAAATTGCAAATACTTTGATTCCTTGTGGTTCAAATTCTGCTCGAATCTTTTCTACCGGGTCTTCATCTCCTGCATAAATCAAATCTGTCTTGTTCGCTGCAATCACCTGTGGGCGTGTTGCGATTTCTTCGTTATACGCTTTTAACTCTGCATTGATTGCGTAAATGTCTTCAATTGGGTCACGACCTTCTGATGATGCCGCATCCACCACGTGAATCATCATTTTTGTACGTTCAATGTGACGTAAAAATTCATGACCAAGACCAATTCCTTGAGAGGCTCCTTCAATCAACCCCGGTATATCTGCAATGACAAATCCTTCACTGCCTTCCAAATCTACCACACCAAGGTTCGGATTTAAGGTTGTAAAATGGTAATTAGCAATCTTTGGATTCGCATTCGTTACGCGAGAAAGCAAGGTGGATTTACCAACATTTGGGAATCCGACCAGTCCCACATCTGCAATCACTTTTAATTCTAATAATACTTCTAACTCCTGTGCCGGTTGTCCAGGCTGTGCATACTTTGGAATCTGCATCGTTGCAGTTGCAAAATGTTGATTACCAAGACCACCTCGTCCGCCTTTTAAGATGACCTGTCTGTTATTATCACCGGACATATCTGCAATGACTTTTCCCGACTCCGCTTCTTTAATAACGGTTCCTTCCGGTACCTTTAATATAATATCTTCCGCATCAGCGCCATGACATTTTCTCTTACCACCCTGTTCGCCGTCTTTGGCAACATATTTTCTTTTATGTCTGTAATCAACCAATGTGTTTAATCCTTTATCCACTTCAAAGATTACATCGCCGCCACGGCCGCCATCGCCACCGTCTGGTCCACCATTTGGAACATATAATTCACGTCGAAAGCTGACATGACCATCTCCGCCTTTTCCGGAACGAATATAAATTTTAGCTCTATCTGCAAACATTTATTTCACCTACTTTTCTGATATAAGACTAGTATATATAAATTTTATGCAAAAAACAAGGCTTCAAACCGATTGATTTGAAGCCTATTTTTCTGATAATTATTCAGCTACTGGATAGATAGAAACTTGTTTCTTATCTCTTCCTTTTCTTTCGAATCTTACAACACCGTCAACTAATGCGAATAATGTATCGTCACCACCGCGTCCTACGTTGATACCTGGGTGAATCTTAGTTCCACGTTGTCTGTAAAGGATATTTCCAGCTTTTACAAATTGTCCGTCAGCTCTTTTCGCACCTAATCTCTTAGATTCAGAGTCTCTACCGTTCTTTGTAGAACCAACTCCTTTTTTGTGAGCGAAAAATTGAAGGTTTAATTTCATCATGGTGTTTACACCTCCTCAAATATTAAATCGATATATTCTGTGTACTCTTCGTTGTCCTCCAAGGTCTGTAATCCCAGAACCATAGTTTCCAACAATAGTGTTGTGTCTTTTGTAGATTTATGAATCATAAACTCAATGGAGCATTCTTCCTCATCAACATCCTGCGTGAAATCTACATCTGTAAATTGTTCAATCGCATTCATCGTACTGATTACAAGAATTGAAATTGCAGCACATACAATATCGCTGCCCGCCTCATCAAATTCA
>JAXJXL010000232.1:0-3744 GCA_036307525.1 Faecalimonas sp. | reverse complement strand
TTGTTCTCATAATAGGGCCTCCTTTATACTTCTTCAATACGAATAGTAATCTTCTTTAAATTTGGATATTCAGCAAGTTTTTTCTTGCTAAGAATCACTTGTTCCATTTCACCTGGTGCCATAACCGGACGTTTACGTTTGCTGATTTGCTCATCATCAAAGTAAGTAGTAATCGCGCAGTTTTTGTAAACGTCACCGACACGAAAACGGACTGTTAAATTGTCCTCCATTTCGGTTGGACGGATGAATTTCGGTACGGTGTAGCGCACACCATTTTCTGGAATAATTTCCACCGTTTTCACATTAGCTGCAACGCCGTTTTGAATGTAGAGGGTTGCATTCTTACCTGCAGTTGCAGCTTCCTGTGAAACGTAATCTACAAGGTCATGTACGTGAAGTACATTACCGCAAGCAAAGATCCCTTCAATGTTAGTTTCTAAATTGTCACCAACATTAGGACCGGATGTAATTGGGTTTAAAGCAACACCAGCACTCTTGCTCAATTCATTTTCAGGAATTAATCCGCAAGAGAGAAGAAGAGTATCACATTCGTAGCGAATTTCTGTGCCCGGGATTGGTCTACGGTCTGGGCCAACCTCTGCGATTGTGACAGCTTCCACACGGTTTTTTCCTTCAATATCTACCACTGTATGACTTAATTTCAACGGAATACCAAAGTCGTCTAAACATTGTACGATATTACGTTTTAATCCGCCTGAGTATGGCATAAGTTCTGCAACAACTTTCACTTCAGCACCTTCCAATGTCATACGTCTTGCCATGATAAGCCCGATATCACCGGAACCTAAGATTACAACCTTTTTACCAGGCATATAGCCTTCCATATTTACAAGACGTTGTGCTGTACCAGCAGAGAATACACCGGCAGGGCGGTAGCCAGGGATGTTGAGAGCACCCCTAGAACGTTCACGACACCCCATGGCAAGGATCACTGCTTTTGCTTGGATTTGAACCATTCCGTCTTCGCGGTTCATTACCGTAACAACTTTGTCAGCAGTAATGTCCATTACCATTGTGTTTAATTTATATTCAATACCACGTTCTAAAACTTGGTCAATAAAACGAGAAGCGTATTCGGGACCGGTTAATTCCTGCTTGAATGTATGTAAACCGAAACCGTTGTGAATACATTGATTTAAAATTCCACCAAGTTCTTTATCTCTTTCAACAATTAAAATACTGTCAATTCCGTTGTCTTTTGCGCTGACAGCGGCAGCGAGTCCAGCAGGACCACCGCCCACGATTACTAAATCATATTGTTTCATAGTCGTTTGTCCTCCTTCTTAAATCTCTTTGTTTAATCCTATAGCAATGTTACTTGCGACACCATTCTTTGTAATGTCAAACATGCTTAGTTTTAATTCGCGTTCCAAAATCTCCATAGTACGAGGAGAACAAAATCCGGCTTGGCAACGTCCCATACCTGCACGTGTACGACGTTTTACAGCATCTAAAGAACGTGCACCTAACGGGCGATGAATTGCATCTAAGATTTCGCCTTCAGAAATCATTTCACAACGGCAGATGATGTTACCATATGCAGGTT
Organism: Faecalimonas sp.; assembly: GCA_036307525.1. Classification (GTDB taxonomy): domain Bacteria; phylum Bacillota; class Clostridia; order Lachnospirales; family Lachnospiraceae; genus Faecalimonas. Next base: position 2,177 of record JAXJXL010000232.1, on the reverse strand, counting down.
GATTCTTGATGAGCTCATTTCTTTCTTCTAAAGAAAGTTCTTCAGGATGAAGAATTCCTTTTCTTGTTGGAATGAAATCAGCTTTCTTTGAAAGAGTAAGCATATCTTTCACAAGTTCTGCAACCATTTCTCCAATAGCAGGAGCAGAAGAAAGTCCCGGTGACTCAATACCGGCTACGTTTATAAATCCTTTTGCATCAGCAGCTTCGCCGATTACAAAATCATTTCCATCTTCATGTGCACGAAGACCAGCGAATGAAGTAATTACTTGACGCATTGGTACATTTTTTACGCTCATTGCAGAGGTTGCAGTGAGAGACTTAAGGCCTTCACCTGTCGTATTTAAGGCTTCTTTGTCTTCTACATCTAAAGCAGTAGGGCCTACAAGGAGATTGCCATGTACTGTAGGTGAGACAAGTACACCTTTACCCATTTTGGAAGGCAACTGAAAAATAGTATGGGTAACGTGTGTACCTGCATCTTTATCAAGAAGGCAGTATTCGCCTTTTCTTGCTGTGATATGAAGCTTGTTTTCGCTTACCATGTTGTTGAGTTCATCAGCGTATACGCCGGCCGCATTGATTACAACCTTTGCCACAAAAATTTCTTCTTCATTACAGTCAGTATGTAAAGTTTTAATTGCGTATCCACTTTCATTTTTTTCGATATGCTTTACTTCTGTATTCAAGAAGAATGAAACACCATTTACACATGCATTTTCAGCAAAAGCCATTGTCATGTGGAACGGACATACGATGCCGCCTGTTGGTGCGTAGAGTGCACATGTTACATCATCTGCCACGTTAGGTTCCATTTTCACGAGTTCTTCGCGTTCCACGATTCTACATCCCGGAACTCCGTTAACAGCCGCCTTTTCCAGTAATTCGTCAAGTCCTGCGCGGTCCTGATCCTTTGTACAGACAACAAGGGAGCCGTTTCTTTTAAATGGGATATCCAATTCCTTTGAAAGATCATCCATTAATATGTTACCGCGAACATTGAGCTTCGCTTTCAGTGAGCCTGGTTTTGCATCGAACCCGGCGTGGATAATCGCACTGTTTGCTTTTGAAGTTCCGTTACAAACATCTTCTTCACGCTCGATGACACAAATGTTTGCCTGGTATCTGGATAATTCACGTGCGATGCTACTTCCAATTACACCAGCACCGATGATTGCTACATCATACATTGTTTTGTTCTCCTTTTCCTTGTTTTATGAAATGAAACTGTTCAGAGCACACCTCGAAAACACGTTGAATCTGAACAATAGCAAAAAGAGCAAGAAAAAACAAAGTGATTCCAATCACTTTATTTTACCTTGCTCATGTCTCTTGGTAATTTATTTGGTTTTCTGAAAAAAATTCTAGCACGAAATGGGAAGGAATGCAAGTGTTTTATTGCTGAAAAGGTGGATATGAAGTAAAAAAAAGAAGTTCGTGTTGAAATGGAATAGAAATTATGCTATTTTGTGAAAAGAAATAGTCGGGAGGATTTGAAATGTTTAGTAAATACAACTTATTTTTATTTGATATGGACGGAACCTTGTATTTGGGTGACCAATTATATGATTTTACAAAGGAGCTTCTTGCAAAGATTCGTGAGAAAGGGAAAAGATATCTTTTCATGACTAACAACTCATCTAAAAGTGTAGCTGATTATGTAAAGAAATTGGCGAAGCTTGGCATTGAAGCGACAGAAGAGGATTTCATTACTTCGTCACAGGCAACGGCTTATTATTTGAAACTCCATCATGCGGGTGCAAGACTTTATGTGTGTGGAACCAATTCACTGAAGGAAGAACTCAGGAAAAATGGTTTTGAAATTACAGAGAATTTGGATGAAGTAGATGTAATCGTTATGGGATTTGACACAGAGCTTACATTTAAGAAATTAGAAGATGTAAGTAAACTTTTACTTACCAGAGAGAATATTCCGTATATTGCTACGAATCCAGACTACGTTTGCCCGACAGAATTTGGCAGCGTGCCGGACTGCGGCAGCGTGTGTGATATGATTTATAATGCTACAAAGAAACGTCCGCTTGTAATCGGAAAGCCGGGGCCATTGATGCCACAGCTTGCGATGCAACAACATGGTTATTCAAAGGAAGAAACGGCGGTTATCGGTGACCGTATTTACACAGATATTAAGAGTGGCTTGAATGCGGGAGTGACAGG
>JAXJXL010000231.1:0-1500 GCA_036307525.1 Faecalimonas sp. | reverse complement strand
TGTGGGCGTAGCTCAGCTGGATAGAGCGTTTGGCTACGGACCAAAAGGTCGGGAGTTCGAATCTTCTCGCCCACGTTGGTAAGGCAATCTTCGTAAGGAGATTGCTTTTTTGATTTGTTCAGAATTGTATAACAAGGGAGAAAAAGGGAAAATGAGTGATTTTAATCCTAAGATTAAGTATAATAAAAAGTTTTACAATAATAAATTTGTTAGAAAAGTTGTTATTGCAATAAGTATGATGACAAATTTATATGATGCCATATTAGATAAAAAGATTTGTGGCTGTTCTTTAGTGAAATATGTTCCATCTTTGTACCGTGAAACAAAAGGAGCCACAGGAAGCCAGTCAACGGGATATTTGATTTTAGACAAAATATTTGAAAATGCAAAATTTACAGAAAACGATAAATTTATTGATGTTGGATGCGGAAAAGCGCGGGTACTAGCTTATTTGCTTAACAAAAAGTTTCCAGGTGAACTATATGGAATTGAGTTAAATTCTGAAGTGGCAGAATTTGCAAGAAAGTGGACAGTTAAATACCCGAATGTTTTCGTATCGTGTGGAGATGCGTTTGAAATTGACTATAATGCTTACAATATTCTTTTTTTAGGAAGACCGTTTGAGCCAGAGTTTTTTATGAAATATATAGCTAAATTGGAACAGGAGTTGCTGCATCCGGTTACATTTTATTATTGGGTTGATCAACAGTCAGGAAATTATTTAAACGGTAGACCGGGATGGACATTGCATAAGCGTGAGTGGATATTTCGATTTTATGGTATGTACTTAGTACCATGGCCACAAAGGTATTCAATTTGGACATTTACTCCAAATCATGATTTAAATGATTCCAAAGTGTAGTTGGAAAACACAACAAATTAGTTTATGCAACTGTTTATTTGGATGTAACGGTAGAACCATATCCGTTTTAAATATTAGTATTGAGGTGAAAGAATATGAAGAAATATCCAACTTGCAAAACGTGTGGCGAAAAAATGAATATTTATGATGGGAATGCATCAGGACAGGGCGATTATTTTTGTGAATGCAATATTGACACAACGCAACAGTTGGCATATACTATACTTAACAGAACAGCTGGAAGGTGAGTGCACTTCACCCACTCTGGCGAAAATAAAGAACTAAAAATAGCCGTTTACTTTCTCAGGGTAGGACGGCTATTTTCTATGTGTAAAATTAAAATCGCTACGATAAGTAAAGCAACGCTTACAATCAAGCTAAATTCCTCATAAGTACTCATAAGCACCACCTCTTTCTGCAGAACTCAGAATGGGTGGGAGCACGTCCTCAGCTGTCCTGATAAATATATTATATCGAATACATGTTCGATAATCAAGAACAAAAGCAGGATTCGCCTTGATTCTTTGTGAAACAATGGTATAATGTTTACATTATACCAGCGCCGTAACGCAGTGAAGTGCGCATCCGTGCGGAGCGTAGCATGTGCAAAGCACATGGTATAATGTTTACATTATACC
>JAXJXL010000230.1:0-2387 GCA_036307525.1 Faecalimonas sp. | reverse complement strand
TTTTCTTTGTGCTGTCAGTTACAACTTCACCAAGAAGTTCAGCAAATTTTGCTGCATGTTCAGCTTCTTCCCAAGCAGCTTTTTCCCAGTATAAACCGATTTCAGGGTATCCTTCTCTGTGAGCTACTCTAGCCATTGCAAGGTACATACCAACTTCTGTACATTCACCTTCAAAGTTCGCTCTTAAATCCATAATGATGTCTTCGCTAACACCTTGAGCAACACCTACAACATGTTCTGCTGCCCATTCTCTTTCACCAGCTTGTTCTTTGAACTTATCTGCTGGAACCTTACATTGTGGGCACTGAGCTGGTGCCGCATCTCCTTCGTGTACATAACCACATACTGAACAAACAAATTTCTTCATAATTCTTTTCTCCTTTTTAAATATATTTTTTATAAAATTTCTTTTGTGTTTTGCTAGCAACTAAATCAGTAATAGTTACTAATATCAATTTAGCACAACATTTTCAGTTTGTCAATGCTTTTTTAAACAATTTTTGCAAGTTCCATAGAACATCATTGTATGACTCTCTATAACCCCTTCAAAATTCTTGCCTGCCGCCTCGTTGATACAATTTAATTCCTCTAAATTGAGGTCAATCACATTTCCGCAATGATTACAATAGAAGTGATAGTGTGGCTCGATTCGACCATCAAAGTGAACGCCTCCATTTGGAGTATTAATTTTAATGGCTTCTCCTAAATCGGCCAACAAATTCAAGTTGCGATAGACTGTTCCAAGACTAATGTTTGGAAATTCTTGCCGTACACTCATATAAACGGTATCAGCCGTAGGATGTTCGCAAGAACTGTTTAAGTATTCTTTAATAGATTCCCTTTGTCTACTATATTTTAAAACTGCCAAAATAGAACCTCCTTTCGAAATCTAATAATAATAATGATTACTATAATTAAAATATAAAGTATTGAAAATAATTTGTCAAGAGAAATTTTAACAGTTCAGTCATAAGCTCGAATCCGCTTTGCTGCTTCTCGCTTTGGCAGAGCGCCAAATGTCAAATATGAGGGTTAAAAACTTACATGCAAGCATGACGTTTTCAACCCTTGGTTTTGCCGCATGGCTAAACTGTTACAAATATTACAAAAATGTTACAAAAATCTATTGACATACAAGATACCCCTTGCTATAATGGCAAATGTGGCGCGCGTAACATTTGCGTAACATTTAGTAACAAAAACGTAACGGAGGGTTTTATGGATTTCAAATTCGTGAAAAAAGGAATTGTAATCGCAACTTTAGTTGGTGCCGTTTTGATTCCTGCCAAACAAATCGCCGCTGCAGAAGGGACAAGTCTTTTCGGGTTGGCGAAAGAAGAAAAGAAAAGCCAAATTAATCAGAATTGTTTAATGAATGCAGTTGCTGAAATTCAAAAACAAGAAACCACAGATAAAACAATTAAAATAGATAGTATTGAAGAAATACAATTTCGTGATAAGTTAAATGGAAAAGTTTTTGTAAATGTTTCTGATTCGTATGCACTTGTATATGGTGCGCCGGATGAGAATAGTGATTGGATTGGTAAAGTATATTCCTCATCCGTGGTCAAGGTTACAGAAAGAGGAGAACTTTGGAGCAAGGTTGAATCCGGCGACGTAGTCGGATATGTAAAGACAGAAAGCTTACTTATAGGAAAAGATGCGATTGCAAAAGCAACAGAGCTTTTGACAGCTGTTTATACAGATAAAGATGTTACTACATTATCTATAGAAGAAATTGAAGCAGTTTTCACTGTTGCGGAAACAAAAGAAGCAGAAGCAGCTAGACTTGCAGCAGAAGAGGCCGCTAGAATTGCTGCAGAAAAAGCTCAAAAAGAAGCAGAAGAAGCAGCTCGCCGTCAAAAGGGTGTTGATTTAGTAAAATATGCAAAGCAATTTATTGGGAATCCATATGTGTATGGTGGAACAAGTTTAACACGTGGTGCAGACTGTTCCGGCTTTGTTATGAGTGTATATAGACATTATGGAGTCAGCCTTCCACATTCCTCTTATTCTATGAGAAGCGTGGGATATAAAGTAAGTCTCAAAGACATCCAACCGGGAGATATTGTATGCTTCCCAGGTCATGTTGGAATCTATGCGGGAAATGGACAAGTTGTAAATGCAATTAACGAAAGAAAAGGGATTGGCATGTCAGATTTATATGCTAGAAAAATTATTACCGTAAGAAGAATTTTCTAATTTTGTTTTTTAAAATCGGATATTTGTACAAAATGTACAAATATCCATTTTTTTGTAGAAATTTGCAGAAGCCGTTTTTAAAAGTTATCCACATTAAAAAAAGAAAAAAACGTGATAAAATCGTGTTTTCCACAAAGTTATCCACATTATCCACAAAAAAAGTGGGTAAAAGTGTGGATTACTTA
>JAXJXL010000229.1:0-3191 GCA_036307525.1 Faecalimonas sp. | reverse complement strand
GGATACCGGCTGAATAAATTCCGGATGGGTATTGATATGTTCAATTAAACGATCCGCATATTTGCTCATTTTAAAGAAATAAGCTTCCTCTTTTGCAGGCTGAACCTCACGGCCACAGTCCGGGCATTTGCCGTCTACTAACTGCGATTCTGTAAAGAAGGATTCACAAGGTGTACAGTACATACCTTCGTAGTGTCCCTTATAAATATCCCCTTGCTCATATAATTTTTTGAAAATCTTTTGCACTTGTTTTTCATGATAATCGTCTGTTGTACGGATGAATTTATCATAAGAAGTATTCATCATGTCAGCGATATCCTTTACCTGCGCAGCAACACCGTCAACAAATTCCTTTGGTGACATTCCTGCTTCCGCAGCCTTCATTTCGATTTTCTGTCCATGTTCGTCAGTTCCTGTCTGGAAGAACACATCATAGCCTTGACTTCTTTTGTATCTTGCAATTGCATCTGCAAGAACGAATTCGTATGTGTTTCCAATGTGTGGTTTGCCTGATGTATAGGCAATCGCTGTTGTCATATAAAATTTCTTGTTGTCCATTTTGTTTCCTCCACTCCTTAAGGTATAAAAAAAGCCACATCTCCTTATATAAGAAGACGGGCTAAATTCCGTGTTACCACTTCTCTTCGCCTGTGCCTCACAGCACAAACCTCATCAAGTCCAATACCAGACTATTTCGCTGTAAAGGGCGAACCCATTGTGCTTTACTAAGAGTTCACTTGTGAACTCTTGCGCGAGACGCGATTGCGAAGCAATATCTACATTGTCCGCGTCTCTGCGATCCGATGCTCAGCACACCGCTCAGAAGCCATCTTCCATTCTCTTCCGCTTATCCCTCTCAGCAGGCGGGAATTCTCTGTAAAGCTTTCAAAAATGTACTCTTTTCGTCACTGCGTTTGTCGTCTTAAATACCTTGAAATCGTAACACAAGAAGGCTACATATGTCAAGGCACGTATTTAGTAAATACTGGAATTCGCCAAAATCGATTGACCCATACAGTCACAAAATGCTACTATTTTGACGTTAATATGTTCAAATTTAGGACATACTTGTAATAAATATAAAGGAGAGATTCAAATGACAAAAACAAAAAAAGGCAGTCTGTATAACCGTTGGTTAAACGGAATTGAAACCATTGGGAATCGACTGCCACATCCAATTGCTCTATTCGCCATATTTACATTGGCTGTTGTTGTGATTTCTGCCATTTGCTCCATGCTTGGCGTTTCTGCCACCGGCGAACTGATTGTAGACGGGGAACTGAAAGAAACAACCGTATCTGTTGTAAGCCTTCTTTCCAAAGAAGGAATCACATATATGTTAAAAAATGTAGTTACGAACTTTACAAGCTATGCACCACTTGGTGTTGTTCTTGTAGCCATGCTGGGCGTTGGAATCGCCGAACAGTCTGGGCTGATTAATACCTTATTAAAATCCGCGGTAAAAATAACACCTGCAAAACTGATTACACCAATGATTGTGTTTTTAGGGGTTGTGTCTAATATCGCAAGTGATGCAGGATATGTAATTCTAATTCCTCTAGGTGCCATGATTTTCCGCGCTTACGGCAGACACCCGATGGCCGGATTTGCAGCCGCATTTGCAGGGGTGTCCGGCGGTTACTCTGCGAACCTTCTTATTGGTTCTTTAGACCCCCTGCTGGCCGGCATTTCTCAGGCTGCTGCATCTGACATTAATCCGGATTATACAGTATCCGTAATGGGAAACTTCTTTTTCCTTTTTGTATCCACGTTTCTTATTACCATTTTAGGGACCTTTGTGACCAATCAAATTGTGGAACCACGTCTGGGAACATATAGTGGAAAACTCACAGATAAAGAGGACAACTCGTTAACGACCGTCACAGCACTAGAAAGAAAAGGATTGAAAAATGCTGCAATTGTAGCCTTAATTTATGTTGGTCTTATTGTAATTGCTTGTATTTCTGAAAACTCATTTTTTAGAAATGAAAATGGCGCCATCTTTGGCACACCATCCTCACCATTTGTTGATGGAATTGTAATACTGATTACATTTCTCTTCATGCTACCAGGAATTGCATACGGAAAAACAGTTGGTGCTTTTACAAAAGAAAAGGGCGTCTGTGCTGCCATGTCAAACTCCATGGCCTCTATGGGTTCGTTTCTTGCATTAGCATTTGTTGCCTCCCAGTTTATTAACTATTTCAACTACACGAAAATCGGCTCCATTATTGCCCTTAGCGGTGCAAATTTTTTGGAGGCCATTAATATTGGTCTAATTCCTTTGCTAATTATTTTCATTGTGTTTGTTGCATTTATGAATCTGTTTATGGGTTCCGCTTCTGCAAAATGGAACATCCTTGCACCAGTGTTTGTACCAATGTTTATGCAACTCGGATACACTCCGGAGCTTTGCCAGTTGGCATACCGAATCGGGGATTCCTGCACCAACATCATCACCCCAATGATGACGTACTTTGCAGTAATCATTGCATTTGCACAGCGCTATGATAAGAAAGCAAGTATTGGCACCATTACTGCCACCATGATTCCATACACACTTGTATTTCTAGCTGGTTGGATACTTTTGCTAATTGTTTGGCTGACACTCGGTCTCCCGATAGGTCCCGGCGTAAGTGTATATTATATGTAAAAAATTTGCTTGCATGTTGTGTGATGGGAAATTCCTGTCACACAATATTTTTTTGCATAGACCTTTCTTTTATCTTCATATAATACTAAAAAACCTTGGAGTTATTATGAAATTTAAAAAACGCATTCTTGTAATTATTTTACCCGTCATGCTGTTTCTTGCCGGATGTTCCAACATCTCCATTCCCACTAATGCAAATACGGCTTTTAAGAACTTTACCTTCTCTCTGTTTCAACAGGAGGTGGCCTCCAATACCATTAATCTGCATTATTCTCTTACAGAACCCGAAAAATATGGCATTACAAACTCTGTAACCACCCTTGGCTCCTTTGACTTTAACGAAGCTTCTACACTCGCTTCCATAGAGAACCTAGATACTGCTCTTCACAAGTTTTCCTATGATTTATTATCAGAAGAAAACCAGTTGACCTATGATATCCTTGCTAACCATATTGAGACCTTAAAAAAAGATACCACCTATTATCTCTACGAAGAACCCTTAAGTCCCGTAACCGGAGTTCATGCACAGCTACCAATT
>JAXJXL010000228.1:0-3070 GCA_036307525.1 Faecalimonas sp. | reverse complement strand
CGATTGTCGCAAAATAATCGTTATGCAATTTTCAAAGCTTGTCGCGGTTTGAGTTTGGAAGACGCTTATTGGGTGAAACAGGATGGTGATAATCAGACATGGGAAGACGTCAATTTGTTTTATAATTCGCTGACATTATTTGTTACAGAAGTCTCTTTGTCCGGTAGAAACAAACACTTTAAAGTCAATGTTGATATCAAGCAGAATATCCACACGCCGGAGCTTACTACATTGGGAGCAAGTGCGAAGGGGTGGATTAGACATGAGGACGGGTTATACCTTCACAAAGTTGGGAAATATGAGTTGCCTGCATGTGAAATATTAGATGCACTTGGAATAGAACATATTCCATATAGAGAGTCTACGGATGATGAAATTAACTTGTATTTATCTGATGAAAGAAAGGAATGGATACAAGGGGTCGGTGAAGCCATCGTTAATTCGAAACTCTTTACTTCAGAGGATGTTGCTTTGGTGACATTTGAAGAGTTTTCAAGTTTTTGTGCTATATATGGGCTGAATCCATATGATGAAGCTCGGAAGATACATCCAGAAGCTTATTTTAAAATGCAGATTGCAGACTATATTTTAAATAACAATGATAGACATGAGCAAAATTGGGGATTTTTGATGGATAATCAGACAGGAAAATTAATTGATTTTTGTCCATTATTTGATCATGACCATGCATTTGTGGGGTATGATAACATACCATCGCAGACAACAGAAGAGGAAGTGACATTATATGAAGCGGCTAAATTGGCGCAAACAGAATTACAATTGGACATGAAAGTATTGTTTGAGATGGAGTGCCCACAATATTTGGAACAGGAACAATGGGAAAAAGTTCTTGAAAGAGCAAAGAACTTGTGAGACAAACTGCATTGTTTGACGGAAGAGGGTTGACAGATATGACAAAGGAAAGAAGCAGGAAATTTGAAATAGATATGTGTAATGGTCCGATTCTAAAGAAGATGTTACTTTTTGCACTTCCACTTATGTGTTCTAGCATTTTGCAATTATTATTTAATGCTGTAGATGTGATAGTGGTGGGCCAGTATGTGGGTGACAATGCGCTGGCGGCTGTTGGTTCTAATTCATCGCTTATTCATTTGTTTGTGAATTTCTTTGTAGGATTATCTATCGGTGTCAATGTCCTTGTATCAAATTTTTATGGTGCAAAACAAGAAAGACACCTAAGTGAGACTGTGCACACAGCGATGGCAATCAGTATCGCAAGTGGTGTTGTATTAGCTGTCATAGGGGCTATATTTTCTCCGATGATTTTAAGGCTAATGCAGTCGCCGGAAGAAGTGTTGCCATTGGCATCTGTCTATCTGAGAGTTTATTTTATTGGAATGCCGGTCGTAATGATATATAATTTTGGCGCTGCAGTTTTGCGGGCAATTGGGGATACGAGACGTCCGCTTTATTACTTGATTATTGCAGGAATTCTCAATGTTACGCTGAATCTGTTCTTTGTAGTTGTACTCCATTGGAGTGTGTTTGGTGTGGCACTTGCTACAATTATTTCGCAAGCAGTTTCTGCGGCTTTAGTAGTGCGTTGTCTGATTAAGGAAACAGGTGGTATTCATCTGGACTTTAAAAAGATACGCTTCCATAAGGATAAAATGAGAAAAATTTTACAGATTGGATTACCGGCCGGTATTCAGAGCATCTTGTTCTCGCTATCCAATGTATTGATTCAATCGGCAGTCAATAGCTTTGGAGCAACCGTTGTGGCAGGAAATTCAGCGGCTGCTAATATTGAAGGCTTTGTATACGTGGCTATGAATGCGTTTTATCAAGCAAACATTTCTTTCACAGGACAGAATATGGGTGCAGGTAAATTGCATCGCTTAAATCGAATACTTTTTACAGCAGAGGGGTGTGTAATTGTAGTAGGATTGCTTGCTGGTGGAGCATGTTATATTACAGGACCGACGTTGCTTACTTTATACACGAGTAGTCCGGACGTAATTGCAGCGGGAATGATTCGATTTTCTTATATTGGTTCTATCTATGTACTTTGTGGGATCATGGAGGTGCTGGTTGGCTCCCTTCGAGGAATGGGATATGCAGTAGTGCCAATGATTGTTTCGCTAATTGGTACCTGCGGACTTCGTATTTTATGGTTACAGACTATTTTCCCAATAGAAAGATTCCATAATATTGAAATGGTTTATATTATATATCCAATTTCCTGGGTGATTACAATTGTAGCGCATGCTGTGAGTTATGTGCTCGTAAGAAAGAGAATTGTGAAGAAATAACAAGAAGAATCTTTAGAAAATCTTTCGGATTTTCTAGAGGTTCTTTTTAGATTCTCAAAATATGATATAATCGTACATGAAAGAACGAAAAGATAAGGAGCAAAAAGACATGCAACAGCAATATCGTGTATTAATCGTTGAGGATGATGAACAGATTCGAGATGGGATTGAAATCTATCTAAAAAGTCAAGGATATGAGGTTTTTAAAGCCGGAGATGGATTTGAAGGGCTGGAAATCATTCGAAAAAATGAGATTCATTTGGCAATAGTTGACGTCATGATGCCGCGAATGGATGGAATAAGAATGGTGATGGAACTTCGCAAATCCTATAATTTCCCTGTTATTATGCTTTCTGCAAAATCAGAGGAAGTGGACAAAATCATGGGGCTCAATATGGGGGGCTGATGATTATGTAACTAAGCCGTTTCAACCATTGGAATTACTCGCCAGAGTCAATTCACAGTTACGAAGATATACGAGATTTTCAGGGATTTCTGGTGAGGAAAAAGCAAAGCAGGAAAATGTCTATACCATTGGTGGGTTGGAGTTGAATGAGGATACAGTTGAAGTCAGAGTAGACGGCGAACTTGTGAAAATGACACCGATGGAATTTAAGATCTTGCAGCTTCTTATCAAATCGCCGGGACATGTGTTTTCCGCAGAGGAAATCTATGAAAGAGTCTGGGAAGAGCGAGCGATTAACACGGATACCGTTATGGTTCATGTACGACATATTCGGGAGAAGATAGAAATCAACCCGAAAGAACCAAAATATTTAAAGGTGGTGTGGGGAGTT
>JAXJXL010000227.1:0-3118 GCA_036307525.1 Faecalimonas sp. | reverse complement strand
TCCTTCGCGTAGTAAGCCTGCGCGATTGCAGAATTCAACTTGTGGCTGCCGCTGGTATTGTTTCCTTCAAATTTGTAATAAATTTTGGCAGGTGTCTGCAGTTTTTCTTCCAAACAATATGCTCTGGTAAGTGGGGCTGGGCGATACATCTTGTAAAAATTCAAGATTTTCTCCGGAATATCAATGTACGGAGTGGTTTCGTCCAATTCCTGTTTCGCAAGTTCCTCACAGAAAACCTCGCTAAGCTCTGAGAGCGTGATTGGTTTCATTGTTGCAGGGTTTAAAAGAGGAGCTGGTTTGTTTTTCATGTCTGCACGTAAGTTATACCACTGCTTAGGCATCTCATTTTCGTCTAAATAGATTTTGTATGGTATTTTTGTGTTGCTCATAAGCTACCTCCTTGTTTATTTTTTATGTTCCCAAAAATAATTGAGGAACATGATATACAATAATAAAACATTAGCACTTTAACACATTAATGTCAAGAAGAATTGCGCTAAGAATCTTGACAAATTGTGCGAATATGATACAATAACAAAAGATTTTTTAAGAAGGAAGAGATGAATCATGGCAACACCTTACAATCATAAGGCCATTGAAAAGAAATGGCGTGAAAACTGGGCAGCAAACCCGGTGAATGTAAAAGAAGATGAGAATGGAAAAAGAGAGAAATATTACTGTCTGGATATGTTCCCATATCCGTCAGGAAATGGTCTCCATGTAGGTCATTGGAGAGGATACGTAATCTCTGACGTATGGAGCCGTTATAAATTATTAAAAGGCTATTATATCATCCACCCAATGGGATGGGATGCGTTTGGGCTTCCGGCAGAAAACTACGCAATTAAAATGGGAGTTCACCCTGCCATTTCTACTGCAGAAAATGTGGCTAACATTAAGAAGCAGATTAACGAAATTGCAGCCCTTTATGACTGGGACATGGAAGTAAATACAACAGACCCAGAGTTCTACAAATGGACCCAATGGATTTTTGTGAAAATGTTTAAAGAAGGACTTGCTTACGAAAAAGAATTCCCAATCAACTGGTGTCCGTCATGTAAGACTGGTCTTGCGAACGAAGAAGTTGTAAACGGAAAATGTGAACGATGCGGTACAGAGGTAACGAAGAAAAATCTTCGTCAATGGATGCTTCGTATTACCAAATATGCAGACCGTTTATTAAATGACTTGGACAAGCTTGATTGGCCAGAAAAGGTTAAGAAGATGCAGGCCGAGTGGATTGGAAAATCCTACGGTGCAGAGGTTGAGTTCCCGGTAGAAGGAAGAGATGAAAAGATTACGGTTTACACAACCAGACCGGATACCTTACATGGTGCAACCTTTATGGTACTTGCTCCAGAGCATGCCCTTGCAGCAAGTCTTGCTACAGATGAAACACGAGAAGCTGTAGAAAAATACATCTACGATTCTTCAATGAAATCAAATGTAGACAGATTACAAGATAAAGAAAAAACAGGTGTATTTACGGGTTCATATGCAATCAACCCATTGAATGGCGCGAAAACACCAATCTGGTTGTCAGACTATGTATTGGCAGACTATGGTACAGGTGCAATTATGTGTGTACCGGCACATGATGACCGTGACTTTGAGTTTGCTACCAAATTTAATATTCCTATTATCCAGGTTATCGCAAAAGATGGCGTGGAAATTGAAAATATGACAGAGGCTTATACAGAAGCAGCAGGAACCATGATTAATTCTGGTGAATGGAATGGCATGGAATCCGCAGTGCTGAAAAAAGAAGCACCACATATCATTGAAAAGATGGGTATCGGTAAGGCGACTGTGAACTTTAAGCTTCGTGACTGGGTATTCTCCCGTCAACGTTACTGGGGTGAACCTATTCCAATTGTACACTGTCCAGACTGTGGAGCGGTTCCTGTTCCAGAAGAACAGCTACCACTTACCCTGCCAGAAGTAGATTCTTATGAACCAACAGGTACAGGTGAATCACCACTTGCGGGTATCGAAAGCTGGGTAAATACCACATGTCCAGTTTGTGGAAAGCCAGCAAAACGTGAGACAAACACCATGCCACAATGGGCTGGTTCTTCATGGTACTTCTTGCGTTATGTAGACAGCAAGAATTCAGAAGAGTTGGTTTCAAAAGAAAAAGCACATGAGTTACTCCCAGTTGATATGTATATTGGTGGTGTAGAGCATGCGGTTCTTCACTTGTTGTACTCACGTTTCTATACCAAGTTCTTATATGATATTGGTGTGGTTGATTTTGAAGAACCATTCACCAAGTTATTTAACCAAGGTATGATTACCGGTAAGAATGGTATCAAGATGAGTAAGTCAAAAGGAAACGTTGTTTCTCCGGATGATTTGGTAAGAGATTACGGATGTGACTCACTCAGAATGTACGAATTGTTCGTTGGACCACCGGAGCTTGATGCAGAGTGGGATGACCGTGGTATTGACGGTGTATATCGTTTCTTGAACCGTGTATGGAATCTTGTACTTGATAGTAAGGACAAGAATGTAGCTGCAACAAAAGAAATGATTAAGATTCGTAACAAGATGGTTTACGATATTACCAATCGTTTAGAAAGTTTCAGCTTAAATACGGTTATTTCCGGTTTCATGGAATACAACAACAAGTTAATGGAAATTGCCAAGAAAGAGGGCGGCATAGATGTAGAAACATTAAGCACACTTGCCGTATTATTGGCACCATTTGCACCACATATGGCAGAAGAATTGTGGCAGCAATTAGGACATGAAGGAACTGTATTTAACGCAGGATGGCCAACCTACGATGAAGCAGCAATGAAGGATGATGAAATCGAAGTTGCGGTTCAAATCAATGGTAAGACAAAAGTAGTTATTACAGTACCGGCTGATGTATCAAAAGAGGATGCAATTGCAGCAGGTAAAGCAGCAATCGCTGATAAGCTCACAGGAACAATCGTAAAAGAAATTTACGTGCCTGGAAGAATTATCAATATTGTTCAGAAATAGGACAGAGTAAGGGGCTGTTGCAAAAGTAGATAAATAATCTACTGGAGCAATGGCTCACTTTTTATGCCATAAAATAGAAAAACGGACTCCGAGGAGCCCGCAATTCATGGTATAATAAGTTATGACT
>JAXJXL010000226.1:0-3570 GCA_036307525.1 Faecalimonas sp. | reverse complement strand
AGTCATAACTTATTATACCATGAATTGCGGGCTCCTCGGAGTCCGTTTTTCTATTTTATGGCATAAAAAGTGAGCCATTGCTCCAGTAGATTATTTATCTACTTTTGCAACAGCCCCTTCTTCATTATGCTCTCATCTGTGCACCAAATTGACTTTCAAGTGCTGCGATTACCTTTTCAATGACCGCATCCGTCATTTCGTCTGTCACATCACCTTCCGCTGATGCAAGCTCAATCTTGAATGCCATACTCTTCTTATCTGCACCTAATTTCTCGCTTTCGAAGATGTCGAACAAGCTTACTTTCTTGATTAACTCATCACATGCTGTTATTGCATCAATGGTTGTTCCACATTCCACTTTTTTATCAATCAATACAGAAATGTCACGGCTATTACCTTTGAATCCTGTTTCCGGAGTATATTTGATTGCAGTCTTAAATAAGTCTGCCAACAGGCTGTAATTGATTTCTGCAATGAATATCTTCGTATCAGCCTTCTTACCGCCGGCAATGTTCATATTATCAACGATTTCATAGCGCAGCTGTCCGAAGTGACCAATCTTTTCACCTTTACAGTATACATCTGCGGTTCTACCCGGATGTAAGTAAGGCACATTTCCTCTCTTGTATGAAAATACCAAGTCATTGTATGCTGCAAAGCTTTCCATTGTTTCCTTAAGTGCAAAGAAATCTTCGTCTGCGCCACAGGTTCCAAGGCACAAAATCTTCGTTTCTACCGGTGGTTCTGTAAGAGGCAGTGCTTTTGGGGTATAAATATTTGCCAACTCGAAGAAACGCATTGCTTCGTTGCCATTTTTAATATTGTTTTCTATCACCTTTACCATAGATGGCGCCATGATAGTTCTCATAATGCTAAGATTTTCCGTGATTGGATTTAACAATTCTACCACTTTTCTTTCCTCAGCATCTTCCGAAATTAAGAACATATCGAAATCAGTCTTAGCTGTCATAGCGATGGTTTGGATTTCAAAATATCCTTGTGAGCACAAATATTCCTTCACAGCAAGTTCTTTTGACTGGTATCTGTTAAGACCGCCATTTGTTACTTTTGCATCATCCAGGAAGGTAGGTATTACTTTGTCGTAGCCGTATTCACGGATAACTTCCTCGGCAATATCTTGATATCCTTCGATATCGTCGCGGTATCTTGGAATTGCAAGTGTGAGTTCCCCATCTTTTGCTTCTACTTCAAATTGAAGAGCTTTTAAAATGCGAACCATGTCTGCTTCCGGAACTTCAATACCAAGAACATTGTTTACTTGGTCTACCGTCACCTTGATAACTCTCTTTTCTGTAGATGCTCCGCCTGTTACATCGAAATGGCTAGAGCTGATTTTTGCAACACCAAGCGTCTGTGCTAAGTTAAGGGCTCTCGCCATACCACATTCTACGGTATACTCATCAATTCCCTTTTCAAATCGTGCTGCAGCGTCTGAACGAAGTCCAAGACCCCTTGATGTTTTTCGCACGCTGTCTTTCAAGAATTTCGCAGACTCAAACAACACTTCTGTTGTTGTTTCTTTTATTTCGCTGTTCAGTCCGCCCATAACACCGGCAAGACCAACTGCTTTTACCTTGTCACAGATTAAGAGATTGTTGTGATTTAATACACGTTCTTTTTCGTCTAATGTGACAAGTGTCTCGCCATCTTCAGCTCTGCGAACTACGATCGACGAGCCTTCCAAAGTATCCAAATCAAATGCATGCATTGGCTGACCGATTTCTACCAGCACATAGTTTGTGATATCTACCATTGCATTGATTGCGTTATGTCCAACTGCGATGAGTCTTCGTTTCATCCAAAGCGGAGACTCCATATATTTTACATCGTAAATATAATGTCCCAAGTATCTTGGACATGTTTCTTTATCCAATACTTCAACGCTGATATTTTTATTTACAGTGCCGTCTTCTTCGTAGCTGTAGTCTGGTGCCTTGAATGGTTTATTAAGGAACGCTGCTACTTCTTTTGCAATACCAATCACTGACTGACAGTCTGGACGGTTTGCTGTAATAGAAATATCAAAGAGATAATCGTCTAATTCCAAATAATCTCTCATTTCCATACCAAGAGGTGCATCCTCAGCTAAAATCATGATACCATTTACGTCTGCCCCCGGATACCAATCTTTATTGAGTTCCATTTCTTCACCCGAACAAAGCATACCGTAAGACATCATATCCACCATTTTTCTTGGCTGAATTTCAAGCCCACATGGTAATTTTGCTCCTACTAATGCTGCAGGAACTTTTGCGCCTACAAACACGTTGTTTGCGCCTGTTAAAATCAGGTGGTCGTGTCCTTTATCGCCGCAATCTACATGACAGATTTGCAAATGTGTTCCTTCGTAGTGCTCCATAGCTGTAATCTGACCAACGACTACATTTTCCAAATTTTCACCTAAGTACTCGATACCTTCTACTTCAAAACCAGCCGAGAAGAGTTTTGTTTCCAGCTCTTTTGGTTCGATATCGATATCTACATAATCTTTTAACCAACTATATAAAACTTTCATAATGCCCTCCTCTTTATGCCTTGAATTGTTTCAAGAATTCCACGTCATTTTCAAATAATTTGCCCATGTGATTGATTCCGTATTTGAGCATTGCGATACGCTCAATACCGATACCAAATGCGAGACCTGAATATTTGGATGAATCAATACCACAGTTTTCTAATACCTTATTATTTACAACACCGCCGCCTAATACTTCAATCCAACCAGTTCCTTTACAAAGTGAACATCCCTTGCCACCGCATTTGAAACAGCTAACGTCTACTTCTACAGATGGTTCTGTGAATGGGAAGTATGATGGACGCAGCCTTGTCTTAGCCGCATCTGAGAACAATGCTTTTACAAACTGGTCTAACATTCCCTGCAAATCGCAAAGTGTAATATGTTTATCAACTACCAAGCCTTCCATCTGGCTGAACATCGGTGAATGAGTTGCATCACTGTCAGAACGGAATACTTTTCCCGGTACAAGCACCTTAATTGGTGGTTTCTGTGCATCCATCACACGGATTTGTCCAGGTGATGTATGTGTACGAAGAAGCAAGTCCTCTGTCAACCAGAAGGTGTCCTGCATGTCTCTTGAAGGATGGTCTTTTAACACATTAAGTCTTGTGAAGTTGTGGTCATCGTCCTCGATTTCCGGTCCTTCGAACACGTCAAATCCCATACCTACGAATACATTGATGATTTCATTCTTGATGCATGTAAGTGGATGAAGATTTCCTGCCTGCACTTCTTTTACCGGAAGTGTAACATCCACTACTTCTTCATCATAACGTGCCATCATAGCCTTCTTTTCAATTTCAATCTTCTTTTCATCATACAAGCCTTGTACCCAATTTTTAATCTCGTTTACTGCTTGTCCATATGCTTTCTTTTCTTCATTTGGAACGTTTTTAATTCCGCCCATTAGTTTTTGAACCTCTCCGTTCTTGCTGAGATACTTGGTCCAAAAATCTGCCAGTTGTTTTGCGTCTTGCACCTGTGCAAGCTCTGCCTGACATTCTGTTTTGATTGTTTCCATACTCATGTTT
>JAXJXL010000225.1:0-10175 GCA_036307525.1 Faecalimonas sp. | reverse complement strand
CACCATATTCTGCATTTTCTCTGCTATCATGACTCTTTCTCCTTTACAATACCTTTTTCCTGCAAGAAGGCTGGTCGATAAGACAATTTCGCCTTGCGAAGCCCCTCCGCACCAGTATCCTCTTCTCTGTTGATATATTTATATTTCATGCATTCGTGTTCTACGAACTGCTGATTAATCATCGGGTATGCGCCTTGAATATTCGCAAATGCCTTTTCAATGTGTACCACGAACGTGTCCTCGCTTAGTTCCTCTCCAATGGTAAATGCAACAATCTCCCCATTGATACGAAGAATTCCACCTGTCAGCTCCAACTCCTTAAATAATCGAAGTGAATTTAAGGTGACACACATCTCTGCATTCTTTTCTTCATCTTCCTCGCAGCCATTCTCATTTCTCCACTTCAGAGCCATCTGAAAACATTCCTCCAGATTGTCCTCTGACATGGTCTCGTAACTCCAGTTTTCGTGAGTTGCTTTGAATTTGTTGATATGATTGCGCTTGGCATGAAGCTTCTTACCTGCTAAGGTTGCCAGCTTCTCAGACTCATAGATATAGTCTGCGATGTCTCGGTTTAATTCCAGTTCGAACCTTCCTGGATACCAAGCATCAATCTGCTCAAACTGCTCCGGCGTAATATGATATAACACAAATGGAACATGGCGCTTTTTTGTGTCATCCATTAAAAAATCCAGGGTGCGCTTCACATCTTCCGCCTCCCCCGCCGGATAGGTGTATGCCTCTCCATGACTGGTGGAGCGAAAGACTAATGTATTTTCTATCTCCGCGAACTGAACCGGATAGTGTCTTGACCACAGAAGCGCATTTGCAAATGTTCTCTCACAGCTTCTGGTGGGATATTTACGAAAATATGCATGCATCATATCCCGTTCTTCCAACTCCGTTCGTCTAAACTGTATCTCTCCCACTTTTTTTCTCCTTGTTACTTCTGAACAGTTATTTCAATTTAGTTATCATAGCATATTTTTAACATATTGGGTAGATTTTATAACATTCTTTTCCTACCGAAACTGCAGATTATACAGTGCCTCATAAGCGCCCTTCTTCGCAAGCAGTTCCTCGTGTGTTCCTTCTTCCGCAATTCCTTCTTCTGTAAGCACCAGTATTCTTTCTGCCTTTCGAATGGTTGAAAGTCTATGTGCAATCACAAAGGTTGTCCTGTCTTTGGCCAGTTCTTCCATGGACTGCTGCACTACCAACTCACTCTCATTGTCCAGTGCAGAAGTTGCCTCATCAAAAATAAGAATCGGCGGATTCTTAAGGAATACTCGCGCTATGGATAAACGTTGCTTCTGTCCGCCGGACAATTTCACGCCACGTTGCCCAATATCCGACTGGTATCCATCCGGAAAACTCATAATAAAATCATGGGCGTTTGCACGTTTTGCTGCCAAGATAACTTCCTCGTCCGTTGCATCCGGTTTTCCATAACGAATATTATCTAAAATATTACCTGCAAATAAGTAAACATCCTGCTGCACAATACCAATCTGGCTGCGAAGGTCAGCCTGTTTCATCTTGCGGATATCCATACCGTCAATCTTAATGGCACCCTCCGTCACTTCATAGAAACGTGGAATCAGGCTGCAAAGGGTTGTCTTACCAACTCCCGATGCACCTACAAGTGCCACATACTCGCCTGCAGCAACCTGCAGATTAATATTTTTCAGCACCTGCTCCTTGTTGCTCTCATAATGGAAGGATACATTTTCAAAGGCAATATCCCCTGCCAAGTCTTTCACAGAAGCTGCGTCCTTTGCATCTTGAATATCCGGGCGGACATCCATCACTTCCATGAAACGTTCAAATCCGGAATATCCATTCTGAAACTGTTCTGCAAAGTTAATGAGTTTTCTAACCGGCTCTGTAAAATTATGAATATATAATAAGAACGTAATTAAATCAGTAGCTTTAATGGTTCCATCATTCATCAATAAGCCACCTAGTACAATTACAATTACCGTAACCATGGTTGTCATTGCTCCCACGCTAGAGTGATAGCCCGCCATATAGCGATAACTGTCTCGTTTAGATGCGATGTAGTTACGGTTTCCTTCCTGAAATTTCTCTATCTCAATCTCTTCATTTGAAAAAGATTTCACCACACGGACACCGGACAAGCTATCTTCAATCTGGGTGTTGATTTCCGCTACACGTTGGCGATTTCTCTTAAAAGCACGTTTCATTTTTCGATTGAAGTAAATGGCAAGCACCAGCATAACCGGTATACATGCAAACGTCACTAAAGTAAGGGGCAGATTAATCCGAATCAAGATAACAAATGAACCTACCAACTTGATAAATGAAATGAGCAAATCCTCCGGGCCATGATGCAACAGTTCCGTGATATCAAACAAATCACTGGTGATACGAGATAATAGTTCTCCCACCTTTCGATTATCAAAAAAGGTAAACGACAGCTTCTGATAGTGCTCAAATATGTCCTTCCGCATGTTGGCTTCCATCCTGGCACCCATCATATGACCATAGTATGTCATATAATAATTACATCCCATCTCAACAAGCACGAGTCCAATCATTACCCCACCCAGGACAAAAATGGTTTGCAGCGCCTTCTGTCCTTCAAAATATACCACTTCATTCGTAACATAGCGAACAATAAGAGGCATTACTAATGTAATAGCAGCCCCCAGCATTGCAAAAAATAAATCACTGAAAAACAGGAATTTATATGGTTTATAATAACTAAATAATCGTTTTAAATTCTTTCTCATCTTATTTTCTTCTCTCCCATCCATTTTACTATATACTAATTTTAGCCGTACTTCAATCGCTTCTTCCCTATTTTATGTATATTTTTCCTTCTTTTTTTCATACTAAATCCAGAGGTGATAGTATGATTTCCATTTGGTCAGATTCTGCAGAATTTCCATCTTTTAAACAATTAAAAAAGGACATCAAAACGGATGTCTTAATCATCGGTGGCGGCATCACCGGTATTCTCTGCGCCTATATGTTAGGGCAGGCAGGTGTCGACTACGTGCTTGTAGAAGCAGACGAGCTTTGCAGTGGTATTACCAAAAATACGACTGCAAAAATTAGCATCCAGCACGGTCTTATTTACCACAAGCTGGTGAAGCGTTTTGGTCTGGAAATGGCTCGCATGTATCTGGATGCAAATGAATCCGCATTACAAGAATACCGTAAGCTTTGCGAAAACATTGAATGCCATTTTGAGACGAAGGATTCCTTGGTTTATTCACTTAATTCTCCGGCAAAACTTGAGAAGGAACTGCACGCCCTAAACCAACTCAAATTCACTGCCGACTATGTAGGAAAGCTCCCAATTCCAATGGCAAATGCAGGGGCTGTAAGATTTGAAAACCAGGCTCAGTTTCACCCACTGAAGTTCCTAGCAGAAATTTGTAAAACACTTTCTATTTACGAGCATACAAAAGTAAAAGAACTCATGCCAAACACAGCCATAACAAAGCATGGAAGAATTACAGCCCATAACATCATAGTTACCACACATTTCCCATTCTTAAATAAACATGGAAGTTATTTTTTGAAAATGTATCAGCACCGTTCTTACGTAATTGCTTACGAGAATGCGCCGGATGTAAAGGGCATGTACGTGGATGAAGCAGACAAAGGGCTATCCTTTCGCAATTATGATAATCTTCTGCTCATCGGCGGTGGCGACCACCGCACGGGAAAACATGGCGGGAATTGGAAGGAAATTTCTGAATTTGCCGCAGCCCATTATCCGGATGCACAGGCACGGTATTACTGGGCCAATCAGGATTGTATGACCTTGGA
This sequence comes from Faecalimonas sp., assembly GCA_036307525.1. Classification (GTDB taxonomy): domain Bacteria; phylum Bacillota; class Clostridia; order Lachnospirales; family Lachnospiraceae; genus Faecalimonas. Next base: position 6,371 of record JAXJXL010000225.1, on the reverse strand, counting down.
TGAAGTGCCATACATCGGACAATATTCAAAGAGGACAGAAAATCTTTATGTTGCAACTGGTTTCAATAAATGGGGCATGACCTCTGCCATGACAGCAGCCATGCTTCTTCGTGATATGATAACAAAAAAAGAGTGCTCCTATGCACCGGTTTTCTCTCCTTCGAGAACCATGCTAAGAACACAGCTTTTCATTAACGCTTTTGAGGCAACCACCAATCTCCTTACCCCGACAACCAAGCGCTGCCCACACTTGGGATGCGCATTGAAATGGAATCCGCAGGAGCGTTCATGGGACTGCCCTTGCCACGGCTCCCGTTTTACTGAAAATGGCGAGCTCATTGACAATCCTGCTACTGGGGATCTTGATACTAAGAGTCTGTCCTGACAGACTCTGGTGTTTCCCCAACTAGTTTGCGCCTTCTTCGATTGTTAGGACTTCTTCTGTCTCTCCTACTTCCTCTGCCTGGTTTTGCAGAATCATTTCTTCAAGCTCCTCAAACTTCTTATCGTACAGCATTGCACATAAGTAGGTTGGTACTGAAAATCCGAACATAAACAACAGACTGTACCATTGGAAAGGCAAAACTAAAATAAGCACTATCGGAAGCAGATTAATGATTAACATTAAAATCGTTCGAAACAGATATTTAAACGACAGAAGAAACGAATTCTTTATCGTATTCTTTATGGTGTTTGCAAATTTCGATTGCAGTGGAAATACCCAGCAGGCAATAAATCCCCAGAATATCGATGCTGCAAAAAGCACACCACGTGAAATAGAAGCCATGGTTCCTTCTACATTAAAAAACAATGCTACAAATAAAGATATTCCCAAACCAAAACTAACAATCAACCAAATAACTGTAGATTGCTTGAAATTCTCTCTGAAAGATTTCCAAAAGTTCTTCATTACATAGCCTTCACCACGTCTGATTTTTAATGCCACGTAATGGCAGGCTGTCAAAGATGCTCCAATCGTCACAATTGGAATACAAAAAAGTAATGTTAACAGATTCAAAATCACCAAATCCGCCAATTTCCCTAGTCCGCTCATCAATGGACTATCACAGTTAAAAATACCACCCATTTTTTATCTCCTCGTAATTCATCGTTATATTTTATTTTATCACTCCTCATTCAACGATTCAATAAACTTTTTATAAACTTGCTGAATACTACAATTTCTTTTTTATGTCTACACTTAGTTTTACGCTTTGAATATACTAATAAAAAAGAGGTGAAACTATGCCCGTTACAAATATTACAAATGCCGTTATCCAAGACATGACATCAGAACGTGGTACTACATTTGTAACTATCACATATACAAGCAGAGAAAGAAATCAAAGAAATGAGCAAACTCTAAGACTGGTCGTCAGACCACGAACAATTATTTTAAATGCAAACGGTTCTCCTGTAACAGCAAATGCATTAAGAGAGGGAATGACCATCAATGCAGCCGTTTCTTCTGCCTTTACCCGAAGTATCCCTCCACAAACTGTTGCGTATCTGATTAGAATAAGAGGAAGACAAAGACCTGACGATATTACAGTTGGAAATATTTTAGATGTGGATAGAAATAATCGCAGTTTTACTACCATCAGTGACCGTGACTTTTCTACGATTATTCGTTTCAACGTACCTGAAAATGCTATGATTTTTGACCGCATTGGCAGGCCAATTAACTTTTCAAGGCTTAACCCCGGTATGCGTGTGCGCGTACGTCATGCAAACTTTATGACTGCTAGTATCCCTCCACAGACAACTGCGTTTGAAGTGAGAGTGTTATAAAAAAAAGCACGGGTGAACGAAACTATTCGTTCATCCGTGCCAATTTCGCTGCCTGGTCGGCTGCAATTAGGCTGTCGATGATTTCATCTAAATCACCATTCATAACACTATCAATCTTATACAATGTCAACTTGATACGGTGTTCTGTTACACGTCCTTGCGGGAAATTGTAGGTTCTGATTTTTTCAGAACGATCACCGGTACCAATCTGACTTCTTCTTGCTTCTGCTTCTGCAGATTGTTGCTTTTCTAATTCCAATTCGTACAGTTTGGAACGAAGTAGGCGAAATGCTTTTTCTTTGTTCTGTAACTGTGATTTTTCTGTCTGGCTATAGATTACAATACCGGTTGGATGGTGAGTTAAACGTACTGCTGAGTCGGTTGTGTTGACACACTGTCCACCGTTACCGGATGCACGCATTACGTCAATACGGATATCCTTTTCATCGATTACAACGTCAACCTCTTCTGCCTCCGGCATAACGGCAACCGTAATGGTAGATGTATGAATACGTCCGCCGGATTCTGTTTCCGGTACACGTTGCACACGGTGTACACCACTTTCGTATTTCATTCTTGAATATACGCCTTGACCGCTTACCATGAAAACAACTTCCTTGAATCCGCCGATTCCATTTTCACTAAAGGAAATCATCTCCGTCTTCCAATGACGGCTTTCTGCGTAATGGGAGTACATACGATACACTTCCGCTGCAAACAATGCGGATTCATCTCCACCTGCACCTGCACGAATTTCCACCATGATATTCTTATCATCATTAGGGTCCTTTGGAAGAAGTAAAATCTTCAGTTCGTGTTCTAATTCTTCCACGCGCTTTTTCGATTCATACAATTCTTCTTTTGCAAGCTCACGCATCTCTTCATCTGATTCCATCTCCAGCATTTCTTCACTGTCAACGATGGCTTGCTTCGCATTCTTATATTCCGTATATGCTTCTACTATAGGAGCCAAATCAGACTGCTCCTTCATCAATTTACGAAAACGAGCTGGGTCATTCGCCACATCCGGCTCTTGTAATTCACTCATAAGCTCCTCATATCGAATGAGCAAGTCGTCCAATCTATCAAACATGTTATTTCCTCCACAATCTATCATTTATATCATGAGTTTGCTTGCAAACTCTGGCGCGAGGTGCGGTTGCAAAGCAACATCTTCCTTACACGCGCCTCTGCGCATCCGTGCGGAGCACAATGTGTAGTAAGAAATTGAATTTCTTACTACACATTGTACACGCCAAAGACCACTCGGTCAAGTCCCGCCAAATCCTTTTTCACCGCAACATCCGTAAATCCGGCATGTTTCATCAGCTTGCTCACGTCTTCCCCTTGGTCATGTCCAATCTCAAAAAATAGTTTTCCACCTTTTTTCAAATACTTTGGACTTTCTTCCACAATTCTTCTATAGAAATAAAGTCCATCCTCTTTGCCGTCCAACGCAACGAATGGATCATGAAATTTCACTTCTTCTTGTAATCTTTCTATTACATCTGTCCGAATATAGGGTGGGTTGGATACGATAATATCATACAAGCCCTCCACATTTTCAAACAAATCACTGTGCAAAAACTGTGCATGCACTTCCAAGCTTTCTGCATTCTTTCTTGCCACCTCAAGCGCCTCTTCGGAAATATCCACACCAAGTCCGCCTACATTAGCGCAACCACACAGTTTTAGCAAACTTAGTAAGATACATCCGGAGCCGGTACACATATCCAAAACCCGCATATCAGATTCCAAATCCTGTAGCACGTTTTCAACCAATATTTCAGTATCCTGTCTTGGCACCAACACATGCTCGTTCACATGGAATTCAAGTCCCATAAATTCCTGCACACCAGTGATATGTTGCAGTGGAATATGTTTGGCACGTGTGGCAACATAACTGCGATACTTTCTTTCCTGCTCCAAACTAATTTCTCGGTTCATATCCATAAAATACATTCCACGAGAAATGCCTGTCACATGCTCAAGCAAATACCATGCATCCAAAACAGCATCATCTATTTTGGCATTCTTCAATTGTTCCTGGCCATATTCATAAGCTTCTTTTAAGGTCATTCTTGGTTCTCCTTGAAAGTTTCTTTTAAATATGTTTTCCAGTCAAACACTTCTTCAACCGCCTTGATAGCAACTTCAATCATGTCATCCTCCGGCTCTTTTGTGGTCAGATTCTGCATTGCAAGTCCTGGTTTGCTCAAGAGTTCTACCAACGGATGACTACTGCTTCCTGCCAGCTTGATAATCTCATAAGAAATTCCTGCAATCACCGGAAGCAAAGCAAGGCGTAACACAATACGAAGTATCTTGGATTCTACGGTAATAAAGAAACACACAATAACACTTACAATCATCACAAAGAATAAGAAACTGGTCCCGCAACGTTTGTGTTGTTTGGAACTTTTCTTCACATTTTCAACGGTAAGTTCCATTCCGTGCTCAATACAATTGATGCATTTGTGCTCTGCTCCATGATACATAAAGGTTCTCTGAATATCTTTCATTCGGGAAACCGCTAATATATAAAGAACAAATAGCGAAATACGAACAACCGATTCCAATATTGTTCTTAAAAAACGAGATTGGATCACACCGGCAAACAAATCCGAAATAAAGTATGGCAATACCATAAAGAGTCCCATAGCAATAATAACAGAAACCACCATTGTGATTCCCATAATCAAATCTTCTTTCTTTTTCTGTTTCTCTGCTTCCTCTATGGTAATCAGTTCTTCAGTTTCTTCTTCCCAAAAGCTTGCTGAATATGTAAGTGTTTTCATACCGAGTATCAGCGAATCCACAAAATTGAACGCACCTCTTATAAATGGGATTTTAGTTAGCTTTTCCCATTTAATAACACTTTTATATTCATCGACTTTCACTTCTATCTGACCATCAGGCTTTCGCACCGCAACAGCGTACTTCGGACCATTTTTCATCATGATACCTTCTAAAACAGCCTGACCGCCTATATTTGATGATTTCATATTACTTTCCTCCTAGAACACAGTTTAGCCATGCAGCTCGAATCCGCTAAACTGTAAACAAAACGGGCTGAAGTTATAAACCTCAACCCGTACATCTGCATAATATTATTGCATACCGTATTTTTTGTTAAATTTATCAACACGACCACGAGCTTGAGCAGCTTTTTGTTGTCCTGTGTAGAATGGATGACATTTTGAACAAATTTCTACGTGGATTGATTCTTTTGTAGAACCTGTTGTAAATGTGTTCCCACAGTTACATGTTACTGTTGCTTGATGGTATGTTGGATGGATTCCTTCTCTCATTTCATTCACCTCTTCATCATTTTTTCGCGATTTCCAACCGCGATTAGGTTTGTTTTTCTAAACAGCTTTTATATATTATCACAAATACTTTCGCATTGCAAGTTATTTCTATAAGAATTTGTTCTTCTTAACCATTTCAACAAATTCTGCATTGTTGGAAGTACGTGAGAACATATTTAAGATATTATCTACTGCTTCCTCCGGTTTTAATCCATTGAGTGCTTTTCTTAAAATATAAACTGCTTCCTGCTCTGATTGGCTAAGCAGCAAATCTTCTCTTCTGGTTCCTGATTTCGGAATGTCAATAGCTGGGAATACACGTTTTTCCTGCAACTTTCTGTCAAGTACAAGTTCCATGTTACCGGTACCTTTGAATTCTTCGTAAACAACATCATCCATCTTACTTCCTGTATCTACAAGTGCTGTTGCAAGAATGGTAAGGCTGCCGCCCTCTCTGATATTTCTAGCTGCACCGAAGAAACGTTTTGGCATATGGAGAGCTGCCGGGTCAAGACCACCTGATAAAGTACGTCCACTTGGTGGTACAATGAGGTTATATGCTCTTGCAAGTCTTGTGATACTGTCAAGAAGAATCACAACGTCCTTGTTATGCTCAACCAAACGTTTTGCACGTTCAATTACCATTTCAGAAACACGTTTATGGTGCTCTGGCAATTCATCGAAAGTTGAATAGATAACCTCTACGTTCTTTCCGGTAATAGACTCTCTCATATCTGTTACTTCTTCTGGACGTTCATCAATCAAAAGAATCAAGATATGCATATCCGGATTATTCTTAAGCAGTGCCTGAGCAACCTGTTTAAGCAAGGTTGTCTTACCTGCTTTCGGTGGTGATACGATCATACCACGCTGTCCCTTACCGATTGGAGATAGGAGGTCCACAATACGCATTGCCGTACTGCACTTTCCATTTTCCAAATGCAATCTCTCATCTGGGAAAATCGGTGTTAAATCTTCAAAATTCTTTCTCTGTGTCGCTTCTGCAGTAGTATATCCGTTTATCTTTGTCACATATAATAATGCAGAGAATTTCTCTTGCTGTGTCTTGATTCTGATATTACCGGTAATAATATCTCCGGTCTTTAAGCCAAAACGACGAATTTGTGATGGAGATACATAAATATCATTCTCCCCCGGTAAATAGTTATCGCTACGAATAAATCCGAAACCATCACCCATAACTTCGAGAATACCATGCGCAACCTCACCACTATCCAATTGCTCAATATCCATTGCAGCTTTTTCTGT
>JAXJXL010000224.1:0-1872 GCA_036307525.1 Faecalimonas sp. | reverse complement strand
TTTGTAATAAATTCAAAATGGAGCCTGCGCATCCTGCCTTCGGATTCATACATCCAATCACAACCTTTTTCATCCGCGATTGTACAATTGCCCCCGAACACATTTGACATGGTTCGAGTGTAACATACATAATACACTCCTCAAGGCGCCAGTCATCCATTTTTTTACTTGCCTTTTTAATCGCCATTAACTCTGCATGGGCCAGCGTATTTTTGTCAATGGTTCTTCGGTTATAACCCCTTCCGATTATCTTCCCTTCATAGACAATTACACATCCAATGGGAACCTCACCAAGTGTATACGCTTTCTTTGCCTGCCGAATGGCTTCCTTCATATACTTTTCGTCTTGTGTCATCATGCGTCAATTATAACTCAGGACATAGGAATTTGTCGACACCAATATCCAAAATCCTCATAAGTATTCTTTTCATTTTCTTCTAATTTCAAATCCACATCAGTCATTCTGCGAAACTCTGGAAATCCAAAAGCCTTTGCAGCAACCTCTTCCTTCTCATGAAAAACTCCAGGCACGCCCAGCCAAATTTTTCCGTCCTCTTCTATGTATAACAGATGGTGGTAGTTATGATATCCATGAAGCAAGAAACTGTTGTTTGCAATGCGCCATTCTTTTCGCGGGAATCTCGAGATGTCCTGTCTTGCAATCTTCTCGTAGGTTATGTTTCGTGGAGGTATGTAAGTGTCAATTTCTTCCTGTTCAGGAAGTATTGGAGTAATCTGTTGCTCCTGCAATCTCTCTTCCCGCCCCTGCAAGCCTTCCCACTGCCCTTGCGGATTCTGCATGTTGTCTGTAGGTGTGTGCATTTGTGGAGGTGCGGGTTGTTCTTGCATATCCTGCGACGTGTCAGGTACAGTCTGCTGCTGTTGCGGCATTGTCACTGTGGTAGGTTCTTCCACCGGCAGCATTTCCGCTTCCCATCCACCTACATATTTTTCTCCGTTATCCTTCTGAAACAGTATACCTTGTATGTCATCCACGTTCTTTGCATAAATCTGTATCAGATATTTATCCATCTGCTTTTCTATTTTCATAAATCCAATGTTTCGTACTCTTTTTCCTTCTTGGTATTCGTACAAATACTGAGTAGTTTGCTCCATATTCGTTCTCCTTTCGAATCTTGTCTACTACTCACTTTATTCATCTTGTCCCCAAAATAGACCAAAGGCGAGATGAAATCTCACAATTTCACCTCGCCCTTGTTCTCTATTGTATCATACGTTCAGCGTATTCATCTGCAATTTTCTCATCTTCCTCTGATGTGCCGTCTTCTTTCTCTATGTGCCCATATATAACATGTGCCAGTTCATGGAACAAATTAAAACTAAACTCTTTTTTATCCTCTTCACATAGCGCAATCCCAATAACTATTTTATTACCATCTAAAAAGCTTGCCCCATGAAGAGAGAATCTGTTCATATCCGGAAGAAATACTATTGCAACTCCACAATTTGCAAGCAATTCTGTTATCTGAGCATAAAACTCCTCTGGCTGCAATTCTAATTGTTTCCGTACAAGAGGTATTGTTTCCTTTAGTTTTTCAAGATTAATGGGTTTCGTTTCTATCCTCCTTGCTTCCAATTTCGCTTTTTGAACCCATGCAATTAACGCACAATCGTCTTTTTCATTTTGATGCAGTTTCCTACATGCAATTCTTGGAACAAGTGTTGTCTGTAAATACTTCAATTCTGCTAATTCGAAATATTTTCTTAGATGAATCACTCTCTCTTTTTTCTCTGCCACATCAATAATCCACCCATTATGAACCATTTCAGCATAAGGCATATTCTTTGCAATTTCAATATCCTCATCCATAACTTTTTCTTCATTTACCTTAGCAATATCCTCACGATAGA
>JAXJXL010000223.1:0-5161 GCA_036307525.1 Faecalimonas sp. | reverse complement strand
GAAGGACAAGCACAGAGAGTTGCTATTGCAAGGGCGCTTCTACGTGATACGCCAATATTACTTCTTGATGAAGCAACGTCGGCGCTTGACATGACGACAGAACGGAGAGTACTTGAAAATATCATTCAACAGAGGCCAAATAGGACTTGTATTGTGGCCACTCATCGGCCTAGCGTGCTTGGTATATGCAAAAGAGTGTATCGGGTGATGGAAACGAAAGTAACAAAATTAGATGAAGAAGAATCTAGCAAAATGGTGATGGATTTTTAGAGGAATAGAAGATGATAGACATACATGCGCATATTCTTCCGGGAATGGATGATGGAGCAGAGGATATGCAGGAAACATTGGAGATGGCAAGGTTGGCCGTGTCTAGTGGGGTGACATCGATCGTAGCTACACCGCACTGCAATTTTCCTGGTGTATATGATAATTATTTTGACGAATACTATATGGAAACATTTCAACGGGTCAAAACAGCTTTGAAGGAAGCGGAGATTCCGCTTCAATTATATGCAGGTATGGAAGTGCTCGTGACTCCGGATGTACCGAAATTAATTACAGATGGAAAACTCATAAGTATGAATGGTGGGCGCTATATGTTGGTGGAGTTTGCGTTTGATGAAGAATTAGATTATGTGAATCATATGTTAGAACAGATTGCAGAATTACGTATAGTCCCAGTGATTGCACATCCGGAACGTTATCAATTTCTACAGGACTATCCGCAGGCTGCAAGCAAGTGGAAGCAGAAAGGCTATGTTTTACAGGCCAACAAGGGAAGCTTCACAGGAAGGTTTGGAAGACATGCCAGCCGATTGGCATATGAATTGCTTGACAACCAATTACTTTCGGTGATTGCAAGTGATTGCCATGGTCCTTATCAAAGGACGCCGTTTATGCTAGACGCATATGAAAAATTATCAAAAAGTTATTCGGAGAAACAGTTAAAAAAACTTTTTAAAGACAACCCAATGCGGATTTGCCTAAATCAGCCGGTGCTTGACTAGAAAGTGTGGTAAACATTATGAAGTCTTTCGAAAAACATAAGAAGAGAAAAATAGTACTCATTATTTTTATATTATTGATATTGTTTGTTGTGGGAATATATGGCTCCATTATATGGACCCTTCATAAGGGAATGGTCGATATTGTGGAACGTGATGAGATCGAGAAAGAGATTTTGCTATCTGAAAAGGTTCCGATTATTCGGGAGGAACAGAAGAAACCAGATGTATTCAATGTGCTTTTGGTTGGTTCAGATTCCCGCGACCCGAATGCTGAAAAAGGCCGTTCTGATACCATGATTCTTCTTTCCTATAATGCGGAAGAAAACAAGGCGACTGTTGCCTCGTTTATGCGCGACTCACTTGTTGAGATTCCGGGACATGGACAAACAAAACTGGGACACAGTTATGCGTATGGTGGAATTGGGCTTACAATTAACACTATTAATACGGTTTACAATCTAGATATTCAGAATTACGTTACAATTAATATAGAAAATTTGAAAAATGTGGTAGATAAACTAGGCGGGATTGATCTTGCGCTCACACCTGAAGAAGTTGCATACTATCGCAAGTCAGGACATTATTTTAGTGAAGGTACGAATCATCTGGATGGGGAAGATGCACTTATGCATGCTAGAAACCGTACTCTTGACAGCGATTTTGGGAGAACAAGAAGGCAGAGAGCAGTTATGAATGCGATTTATCAGAAAGTAATGCAGACAAAAGACCCTTCCGCACTTCTTACATTAATTAATTATTGTCTTACTCAAGTAAAGACCAACATGGATGTGAATTATATCTATGACATGACAAAGAAAATAATGGTAACAGAAAACTTGAATATACAACAAACTAGCATACCGACGCTCAGCACCTATACAGGTGGTACTCACGAAGGAATGTCGGTGTTGTTTGTAGATATTGAGGCGAATAAAAAAGTATTAGAGGAACTTTTATATTAAGACTGGGATTGCCCCAGTCTTTTTTTGAAAAAAATTGGAAAAACTCGTTGACACCTTGACAAAAGTGTGGTACATTCTAAGTTGCACTATTGTGGAGTATTGTGCTTGTATTATGCCCAAATACTCTCAAAATTATTGATACGAGGAGTGAAAACGTCAATGGAGAAAAACAGAATTCATCCTATTAAAAGCGGAAAAAGTTCGCGTATGAGCTATTCTAGACAAAAAGAAGTTCTACAGATGCCGAACTTAATCGAGGTGCAGAAGGATTCTTACCAATGGTTTCTTGATGCGGGATTAAAAGAAGTGTTTGCAGACATTTCGCCAATTACTGATTACAGTGGGCAATTAAGTCTGGAATTTGTTGATTTTACATTATGCAAAGATGATGTGAAATATACAATCGAAGAATGTAAAGAGCGTGATGCTACTTATGCAGCACCATTAAAAGTAAAAGTAAGATTATATAATAGAGAAACGGATGAGATTAACGAACATGAGATTTTCATGGGAGATTTGCCTCTCATGACAGCAACCGGAACATTCGTAATTAACGGTGCAGAACGTGTTATCGTTAGCCAGTTAGTTCGTTCGCCAGGTATTTACTATGCAATCGGACACGATAAGATTGGTAAAGAATTATATTCTTCTACTGTAATTCCTAATCGTGGTGCATGGCTTGAATATGAAACAGATTCCAATGACGTATTCTGGGTTCGTGTAGATAGAACAAGAAAAGTTCCTATCACAGTATTAATCCGTGCTCTTGGAGTTGGAACAAATGCTGAGATTATCGAAATGTTCGGTGAAGAACCTAAAATTTTAGCAAGTTTCGGAAAAGATATTGCAGAAAATTATCAAGAAGGTCTCTTAGAATTATATAAGAAGATTCGTCCGGGCGAACCTCTTGCAGTGGATAGTGCAGAAAGCCTTATTACTGCAATGTTCTTTGATGCAAGAAGATATGACCTTGCAAAAGTAGGACGTTATAAATTCAATAAGAAACTCGCATTCAAATATCGTATTGCTGGACAAGTTTTAGCAGAAGATGTTGTAAGCGTTGTAACAGGCGAAGTGATTGCACAGGCAGGAGAAAAATTGACAAAAGAAAAAGCTGAAGCAATCCAAAATGCAGCTGTTTCTTATGTATGGATTCAGGGAGAAGACCGTAATATCAAGGTTCTCTCTAACATGATGGTAGACCTTAGTGCAATTGTTGACGTTGATCCGAAGGAAGTAGGAGTAACAGAAGCAGTATTCTATCCAGTGCTTGCTCAGATTTTAGAAGAGACAGCCGGAGACATTGACGAACTGAAAGAAGCAATCCGTAAAAATATAAATGAATTGATTCCAAAACATATTACAAAAGAAGACATTTTGGCTTCTATTAACTACAACATGCATTTGGAATATGGTATGGGAACAGATGATGATATCGACCACTTAGGAAACAGACGTATCCGTGCGGTTGGTGAATTGTTACAGAACCAATACAGAATTGGTTTGGCTAGATTGGAAAGAGTTGTTCGTGAAAGAATGACAACACAAGACTTGGAAGGAATTTCTCCACAGTCATTGATTAACATCAAGCCAGTTACTGCAGCTGTAAAAGAGTTCTTCGGTTCTTCACAGCTTTCACAGTTCATGGATCAGAACAACCCATTAGGTGAGCTTACTCACAAGAGACGTTTGTCTGCACTTGGTCCAGGTGGTTTATCAAGAGATAGAGCCGGATTCGAGGTTCGTGACGTTCACTATACTCACTATGGTAGAATGTGTCCAATCGAGACACCTGAAGGTCCAAACATCGGTCTTATCAACTCACTTGCAACTTATGCAAGAATTAATGAGTATGGTTTCGTAGAAGCTCCATACCGTAAGATTGACAAGGCAGATCCGAAGAACCCAGTCGTTACAGACGAAGTTGTATATATGACAGCAGACGAAGAAGATAACTATCACGTAGCACAAGCGAGTGAACCATTAGATGAAGAAGGACACTTCATTCACAAGAATGTTTCAGGTCGTTATCGTGAAGAAACGCAAGAATATGAAAGAACAGCATTTGACTACATGGACGTATCACCTAAGATGGTATTCTCTGTAGCTACAGCGCTTATTCCTTTCCTTGAAAACGATGACCCTACTCGTGCGCTGATGGGATCAAACATGCAACGTCAGGCAGTACCTCTTATGATTACAGAAGCTCCGGTTGTTGGTACAGGTATCGAAACAACTGCAGCAGTAGATTCAGGGGTATGTATGGTTGCAGAAGAAGCAGGCACAGTAGAACGTGCTACTTCAACAGAAATCATTATCAAAAATGATGATGGAATTAAGAAAACTTACAAGTTAACAAAATTCTTACGTAGTAACCAGAGCAACTGCTACAATCAAAGACCAATCGTCTTGAAAGGCGAAAGAGTAGAAGCAGGACAGGTTATCGCTGATGGCCCATCTACTTCAAATGGTGAAATGGCTCTTGGTAAGAACCCACTCATTGGTTTCATGACATGGGAAGGTTACAACTACGAAGATGCTGTACTTCTTAGCGAAAGATTAGTACAAGATGATGTTTATACATCTATTCATATCGAAGAATACGAAGTAGAAGCTCGTGATACGAAGTTAGGACCAGAGGAAATCACACGCGACATCCCAGGTGTTGGTGACGATGCTCTCAAGGACCTTGATGATAGAGGTATCATCCGTATCGGTGCAGAAGTTCGTGCAGGAGATATCTTAGTTGGTAAAGTAACTCCAAAGGGAGAAACAGAGCTGACAGCAGAAGAAAGATTACTCCGTGCAATCTTCGGTGAAAAAGCAAGAGAAGTTAGAGATACTTCACTGAAAGTACCTCACGGTGAATATGGTATCGTTGTAGATGCGAAAGTATTTACAAGAGAAAATGGCGATGAATTATCTCCAGGTGTAAATGAATCTGTTCGTATTTACATCGCACAGAAGAGAAAGATTTCTGTAGGTGATAAGATGGCTGGTCGTCACGGTAACAAGGGTGTTGTTTCCCGCGTATTACCTGTAGAAGATATGCCATTCTTGCCAAATGGACGTCCACTTGACATCGTGCTTAACCCACTTGGTGTACCATCACGTATGAACATTGGACAGGTACTTGAAATCCACTTAAGTCTTGCTGCAAAAGCATTAGGCTTCAATATCGCTACACCG
>JAXJXL010000222.1:0-4636 GCA_036307525.1 Faecalimonas sp. | reverse complement strand
ATACCAGCTTCTCTTAATTTTTTACGTAATTCTGTATCTTGTGCTACAGTTAATCCACGGTAATCAACTAATACAACTGATTGTGCGTCTTTTACGTCTTCAGCGATTGCTGCAACGATTGGTTGTTTTAATTCAACTTTTGCCACGAATGGTGCACCTCCTTATATTATTTTTATAAATGGCACCGCCGATTGATAAAAAAACCTCTTTATCCTAAGACAAAGAGGTTTTGTGAATTCAAATAATATTTCGAATTTCAATCTCCTCGGTAGGCGTTCAAAACCTTATGCCTTACGGCACCTACTGTCTTCGGCAGTTAATTCCTTGCATATTATAGCAAGGTATATATTGGATGTCAACAACATTTTTTTACAATTTAGCAGGATTGATTTTTACACCAGGTCCCATTGTTGAAGTAAGTGTTACACTCTTCAAGTATTGACCTTTTAATGCTGCTGGTTTTGCTTTGTTGATTGCATCGATAAGCGTTTGGAAGTTGTCCGCTAATTGTTCTTCTGTGAAAGAAGCTTTTCCAACTGGCACGTGGATAATGTTTGTTTTGTCTAATCTGTATTCGATTTTACCAGCTTTGATATCGTTAACAGCTTTTGTAACGTCCATTGTTACTGTACCAGCTTTTGGGTTTGGCATTAAGCCTTTTGGTCCAAGTACACGACCAAGACGACCAACAACACCCATCATATCCGGTGTAGCAACTACTACGTCAAATTCAAACCATCCTTCGTTTTGGATCTTTGGAATTAATTCCTCAGCTCCTACGTAATCTGCTCCTGCTGCTAAAGCTTCGTCAGCTTTTGCACCTTTAGCAAATACTAAGATACGAACTGTTTTACCTGTTCCGTGTGGTAATACTACAGCACCACGGATTTGTTGGTCTGCATGACGTCCGTCACAACCTGTTCTGATGTGAGCTTCAATAGTTTCATCGAATTTTGCAACTGCTGCTTTTTTAACTAATGCAATTGCTTCTGCTTTTTCGTAAAGATTTCCTCTTTCGATTAATTTAGCAGCTTCTAAATATTTCTTTCCTCTTTTCATATTCAATAACCTCCTAGTGGTAATATCGGGAGCGAGCCCTCCCACGTTTTTGTTTACAATAAGGTAGTTACGCTCGACTAGCGCGCTGCTTCGCACCGCTAAGTCTCGGTAACAGCATTCGCACTAACCTCATCTTCGATTCGCTAAGTGCTCTATGCTTCTACCTTAACACCCATACTGCGGCATGTTCCTGCAATCATGCTCATAGCAGCTTCGACTGAAGCAGCGTTTAAGTCTGGCATTTTCAATTTAGCGATTTCTTCTAATTGAGCCTGTGTAATAGTAGCTACTTTTTTTTTGTTTGGAACACCTGAACCAGATTTAAGTCCGCAAGCTTTTTTGATTAATACAGCTGCTGGTGGTGTTTTTGTAATGAAGCTAAAGCTTCTGTCATTGTAAACTGTGATAACAACAGGGATGATCATACCATCTTGATCTGCTGTTCTAGCATTGAATTGTTTTGTAAATTCAACAATGTTTACACCGTGTTGACCAAGTGCTGGACCTACCGGTGGAGCTGGAGTTGCTTTTCCAGCTGGAATCTGTAATTTAATATAACCTTGTACTTTTTTTGCCATTTTGTGTACCTCCTTGTGGTATTCGCGGGGATTTCCCTCCCACTTTTAATTGTTACATTTTTTTAACTTCTGAGAAACTAATCTCTACTGGGGTCTCGCGACCAAACAATTCTACATTGATTGTCAAAGTTTGTTTTTGAGGATTTACTTCTTTAACCATACCAACTGTGTCTTTCCATGCACCGGAAGCAACCACAATTGTTTCCCCAACTTCATAATTTGAAACAACCTCTGCATTCATAATTCCTAAGGCATCGATTTCTGCTTCTGTCAGCGGAACCGGTTTAGACCCAGGTCCAACAAATCCTGTTACCCCTCTGGTATTTCTTACGACATACCATGTGTCATCATTCATAATCATATGAAGCATAACGTATCCCGGGAACATTTTCTTCTGAGAAACTTTCTGCGTACCGTTTTTGCTTTCTACAACTTCTTGCATCGGAACTCTTACTTCTAAAATCTGATCCTCAAGGTGTCTGTTTTCAATTGTCTTATCAATGTTTGCTTTTACTTTGTTTTCATACCCTGAATAAGTATGAACTACATACCATTTTGCTTCTGACATAAAATCACCTTTCTCCCCGTCAACAACTATCTTACAATAAAGTCGATACCGTGTTGGATTAACGCATCAACGATTGCAATGATTCCGCCCAAAAGAACAGAACATACGATAACTGCTACAGTTTCTTTAACAAGTGTTTTTTTATCCGGCCAAATGATTTTCTTAAATTCAGCTTTAAGACCTTTGAACCAGCTTTTCTTTTTTGGTTTTTCTACTGTAGTTTCAGACATAACATTCACTCCTTTCAACGATATTATTTCGTCTCTTTGTGTAATGTGTGTGATTTACAGAATCTACAATATTTTTTTGTCTCCATACGTTCAGGATGAGTTTTCTTATCCTTAGTAGTATTGTAGTTACGTTGTTTACATTCTGTACATGCCAATGTTATTCTTGTACGCACAACTTCCACCTCGCTTTTTTTCAATGTTTTACGTGTTACATGGTAGTTTGCGAGACTACCTAATTTTAGGCATAAAAAAAAGACCTACTTCCATTCGCCCGTATATCTTATCATAAGCGCAAGTACACGTCAAGTATTTCTTTTTTATTTTATTCAGTAAAATTTTTACATTGTTGCACCGTAAAATCAGTTTTTCTCCTCACCAACACCCAGAACATCGCGTGTTTATCGTCATTTCATACGAACCACACACACGAACCAAGGTTGTTTTGTGCGTGAATCATGTCAAAATATGGAAAATTTTGGTTATTTTATACACTTTTTTAGATTTTTTAACGAATTTATAGCCAAAATCAACAAAAGGTTGTATAATAAAAATTAGTAAATCGAAAGTGAGGATTCGTTATGAAACAAAACAATATGTTAGCAATGATTCTGGCTGGCGGCCGTGGATCTCGTCTACATGATTTAACTAACAAAGTTGCCAAACCGGCAGTTTCATACGGTGGCAAATACCGTATTGTTGACTTCCCGTTAAGCAACTGCGCAAACAGCGGTATTGATATCGTTGGCGTGCTTACTCAGTATGAGTCAATTTTATTAAATAGCTACGTTGCAGCTGGCAGACGTTGGGGATTGGATGCGAAAAACAGTGGTGTTTTTGTTTTGCCTCCGCGTGAAAAAGCAGATGCCAACTTAGATGTATATCGTGGTACAGCGGATGCTATTTCACAAAACATAGACTTCATCGATACATACGAACCAGAATATGTATTAATTCTTTCCGGTGACCATATTTACAAGATGGATTATGATGATATGCTTGCACATCATAAAGAAAATAACGCAGATGCTACTATTGCAGTCATCGGTGTTCCAATGGATGAGGCAAGCCGTTTCGGTATTATGAATACCAATGAAAGTGGACGTATTATCGAGTTTGAAGAAAAACCACCTGTACCAAAGAGCAATCTTGCTTCAATGGGTATCTACATTTTTAATTGGAAGCTTCTTCGTCAGATGTTGGTAGAGGACATGGTAGATGAGACTTCACACCATGACTTTGGTAAGGATATCATTCCAAAACTATTAAATGATGGTCGCAATTTATACGCTTACAATTTTAAAGGATATTGGAAAGACGTAGGAACCATTGATTCCTTATGGGAAGCTAACATGGACCTTCTCGATGACAAGAACGAATTAGACCTTGGAGACTCATCTTGGAAGATTTATACAGAAGATGTGACTACATTACCACAATACGTTGGTGCAAACGCTGACATCAAACGTGCATACATTACCCAAGGTTGTGTAATCGATGGGGAAGTTAAAAATTCTGTTTTATTTACAAGTACCAAGGTTGGTACCAATGCAAAGGTTTTTGACTCTGTCCTGATGCCTAATGCGATTGTTGAAGATGGCGCTGTTGTAAACCGCGTTCTTGTTGCTGATGGCGTTAGAATTGGAAAAGGCGCTGTGGTTGGAAGTGCTGACAGCGAGCATATTGAACTGATTGCAAATGACGTAGAGGGGGTAAATTAATATGGCAAGAGCATTTGGAATTGTTAATACATCCGGAAATCACATCTGGGTAGAAGGAATGCAAGATTACCGCCCTATTGGAGCTTTCTCTTTCCTTGGAAGATACAGAATTGTTGACTTCCCAATCTCAAACATGAGTAATAGCGGTATTGACCGCATTCAAGTATACGCTGGGAACAATCCACGTTCCTTAATTGAACATCTTGGTAGCGGACGTCATTACAACATCAACTCTAAGAAGGGTAAATTGCAAATTTTATTTGCGGACAGCCATTCCAAGAATGACATCTATAATACTGACATTGCTGCTTTTGCAGAAAATATGGACAGTATCCAAAAAATGAAGGAAGAATATGTTGTAATTACACCAAGTTACATGATTTTTACACAAGATTTTGACGTGCTTTTGAAGGACCACATTAAGAGTGGTGCTGACATTACTTTGTTGTATCATTCTATCAACGATGCAACTACTAATTGCTT
>JAXJXL010000221.1:0-28614 GCA_036307525.1 Faecalimonas sp. | reverse complement strand
GCTTCCATAGAGAACCTAGAAACTGCTCTTCATAAATTTTCCTATGATTTATTATCGGAAGAAAACCAGTTAACCTATGATATCCTTGCCCACCATATTGAAAACTCGAAAAAAGATATCTCATATTATCTTTACGAAGAACCCTTAAGTCCCGTAACCGGAGTTCATGCACAGCTACCAATTTTGCTTGCAGAATATCAGTTTTATAACAAAGAAGATGTAAAAACCTATCTAGCACTTTTAAAAACCGTTCCGGATTATTTCTCCTCCCTGGTTCGTTTTGAACAGCAAAAATCCGCCTCCGGTCTATTTATGTCTGATGAACTTGTAGATGCAGTGGTGGAACAATGCAACGCCTTCATTTCTATGGGAGACGATAATTATCTGCTTTCCACCTTTGAAGATCGCTTAAACCCGGTTGACCAGATTTCTTCTTCAGAGAAAAAAGATTTTGTTCAACAAAATCAAGAATGTCTGAGTCAGTACATTGTTCCAGCATACGAAAACCTTGCCTTCTCGCTGACTGCATTAAAGGGTTCTGGCAAAAATTCCAGCGGACTCTGTTTTCTTCCAGAAGGAAAGGATTATTTTTCTCATCTGGTAGCCCGCGAAACCGGTTCCTCCAGAAGCATTGCGGAACTGAAAACACTGATCCAAAATCAGATAGGGGAGGATTTGCTTGCCAGTCAGAAGGTTTTGGAACAAAATCCTTCTATTATGGAAGAAACCTCAGGCATTACTGAATCCCCTGATGCCATTTTGAAAACTTTGGAAACCAAGATTTCTACTGCATTTCCGACTTCCGCTTCCGTCAATGTACAAGTGAAATACGTTCCCAAAGCATTAGAACAATACTTAAGTCCTGCATTTTATCTAATACCTTCTATTGACAACTATGCAGAAAACACCATTTACATTAACCAGGCTCACAATTTAGCTGACATCAATTTGTTTACTACCCTAGCACATGAGGGGTATCCCGGACATTTGTATCAAACTACTTACTTTGCCAGCACAGAGCCAGACCCAATACGAACCGTTTTCAATTTCTCTGGTTACGTTGAGGGCTGGGCAACTTATGCCGAGATGTGTTCCTATTACATTTCTACTTTAGATAAACCATACGCAACACTTCTGCAAAAGAACAATTCGATTATTTTAGGGCTCTACGCCATGGCTGACATCGGTATTCACTATGACGGTTGGAACGTGGATGATACGCTCAAGTTCTTTTCTGCTTATGGGATTAATGATGAGACTGTTATTAAAGAAATTTATGAATACATTGTGGGTGACCCTGCAAATTATTTGACCTATTATGTGGGATATGCGGAAATGCTGGAACTGAAGAAAGAGTGCATGGAAAGAGAAGAAAATAATTTTTCACAGAAAAATTTTCATCAGCGCATACTTGAGATAGGACCTGCACCATTTGAGGTGATTCGGAAGCATCTTTAGTATTCCATATAAGAATTGCTGCCGCATTCGCGCGACAGCAATTCTTATACATACCCTGCCAGCCACACACTCGCAACAATTCCTGCCACTGTCGCCAAAAGTGCGCCTGTAAGCGTATATCTAGTCTTCTTCACTTTTGCTGCCATAAAATAAACACTCATGGTGTAAAATATTGTCTCTGTGCAGCTCATCATAATGGAGGCAATTAGGCCTATTCGTGAATCTGTTCCATATTCCTTAAACAAATCTAGTACAAGACCGGTAGCTGCGGATGACGAAAACATTCGTACAATTGCAAGCGGAACAAGTTGAGATGGAAATCCTATGTAATCTGTCAATTTTCCAAGCAACCCTGCAAGGAATCCAAGAAAACCAGAGGCTCTTAAAATTCCAACTGCTACCATTAAACCAATTAATGTAGGCATAATCTTTATAACAGTATAAAAGCCCTTCTTTGCTCCCCGTACAAACTCATCATAAACCTTGACCTTCTCCGAGACACCGTAAGCCACAATTAAAAGAATAACCGCAGGCACAATGAAATCTGTGATATACATTAACAATTCCATACAATCACCTGCCCTTTTTGCCAGTTTTTAACTTGCAGTAAAGACACCCCACCGCGGTACTGATTGCCGTTGCAATAAGGCCTGCTCCAACAATTCTCGTTGGATTTACGCTTCCATACTGACTCCGATATGCAATCATATTAATCGGAATAAGCTGCAAAGAAGATATATTAATAATCAAAAATGTGCACATCTCATCACTGGCAATCTCCCGACGCTCTCCTCTCTCCTCTTGCAAATCACCAAGGGCTTCCATTGCCTGAAGTCCCGCTGGCGTTGCCGCCCAGCCAAGCCCCAAGATGTTTGCAATTACATTTGTAGTAATATGCTCATTTGCCTTATGATTGGCAGGCAGCTTCGGGAACATAAAACGTATAGCAGGCTTTAGCACCCTAGAAAGTGTCCGTATAATTCCCGCCCTTGTTGCAATCTCCATTAAGCCCATCCAAAAAGACATGACACCTAACATGGTTAAACAGAGTGTTACGGCCTCTTTTGATGAGTCAATTGCAGCATTGGTCACATCACTTATATTTCCCATAAGAGCCGCATAGCAAATGCCGATTAACATCATTCCTGCCCAAAGAAAATTCAGCATAACATTGCTCCTTTTGTTTCTTTCTACAATGTATGCTGAATTTTTTTATTCATTCGTAGGAATAATTCTATTCTTTTAATCCTAGTCTTCGATTCACAATTCCTCGAAGCATCGTATAAACAACCGACATAAGTGGAATGAAAATCAACATTCCGACAACACCCATTAAGTTTGCGCCGACCGTTACCGCAACAAGAACCCATATAGAAGGCAATCCCACTGAACTCCCAACCACATGCGGATACACAAAATTCCCTTCAATCTGCTGCAGTACCAGGAATATAATGATAAAAATCAACGCTTTCACCGGGCTAATCATGAAAATCAAAAGTGCGCCAACCCCGCAGCCGATAAATGCTCCAAACATCGGTATCAAAGCCGTAAATGCGATAAGAACACTAATGAGCAGCGCATATGGGAGACGGAATATTGCCATAACCACCAAAAACATAAGTCCTAATATTACTGCCTCAAGACATTGTCCGGTAAAAAAATTCGTAAAACTTTTATTCACAACTGTGCCGAGAGCCAAGAAGATATTTCTCCAATCTTCAGACATAAACGCACACATTAGCTTCTTCACTTGTTCTCCTAATTTCTCCTTTTGCAAAAGAACATAAAAGGAAAATACAAAGGCAATGAAAAAGGTTGTTACACCACTGATAATACTTTTCGCTGCCTCCATCGTAGTGTCAAGTACACTTCCTGCACCACTTCTCAGAAAACCAACTACATTTCCTAACAGTTCATCCCACTTGAAATCAATATCTGAAATCGCTTTTACAATCTCTTCATTGTCTTGAAATAACCCAATCGCCCATTTCTGAACTTGTGGCACAAAATTCTGAATCGTTTTTCCTAATCCCAGGATTGTTCTGCCAAGTTCCGGAACAACAACCAATACAACAACTGCGATAATTCCAATGATTGCAAGCCAGGTCAGAACCAGGCTCAGTGGACGTGCCAATTTATCAATCCATTTATGCTTTTTACCCTTCGTCGCTTTTGCCTTGCCGAATATTTTCCCTTCCAAAAAAGTCATTGGAATATTGACAATAAATGCAATCACACCGCCAAGGACAAATGGCGAAATCACACCCCACAGAAATCGAATCCCGTCAAACACTAATCCAAAATTCCAAAGTGCTACAAGAACAAAAATTGTAAACAGAATCAACCCTCTGATTTTCTTCAGATTCTCTTTGTTCAAATTCATACTATCACCTTTTCTCCCATTTATTTCTTATTTTATGATAGTCTTCCATTTCGCTTTCGTCAAGTTACATTCTGTTGTTTCGTTTTCGTTGGAACAACTTTACAAGTTCCACCACCGGGATGACACATGCACCAAGTGCAATCGCAATTAAGTATTCCTTAAAATCAACACCGACAAATCCAAATGCCCTTGCCAAGAATGGAACTTCACAAACCAGTGTTGTCGCAAGAAATGAGCCAATACCGGCAAGTAACAATGTGTTGTTTTTTGTACCCAATGTAAAAATGCTCTTCTTTTGTGAGCGCATGTTAAAGCTATGGAAAATCTCAGCCATTGACATCGTCAAGAATGCCATTGTCGTTCCATGTGCACTATTTGTAATCTCCCATGTTCCTGTTTCCACATAATGCCCGACAAAATATGAAAGCGTAGTAAGAACCATAACAAGCACACCCTGATAGATGATATCCCGTCCCATACCACTTGCGAAAATACCTTCCTTGGCATCTCGTGGTTTACGGCGCATGATATCCGGTTCTGCCTGTTCCATGCCCAATGCTAATGCCGGAAAACAGTCGGTCACCAAGTTAATCCAAAGTAAATGTACTGGTTTTAAAATCGTAAATCCCATTAAAGTTGCAAAGAAAATACTAAGCACTTCACTCATATTTGAACCGAGCAGGAATTGAATTGCCTTTCGGATATTGTCGTAAATTCTACGACCTTCTTCTACCGCACCGACAATGGTAACAAAGTTATCATCTGTCAAGACCATGTCTGCTACATTTTTTGTAACATCAGTACCTGTGATTCCCATACCAACACCAATGTCAGCTGATTTAATCGACGGAGCATCATTTACACCATCCCCTGTCATTGCCGTGACGAACCCAGCCTTTTTCCATGCATTTACAATACGTGTTTTATGCTCTGGCTGCACACGGGCATACACACTAATATTTTTAAATTCCTTCACAAAAGCTTCATCATCCATGCCATCTAACTGAGAACCTGTAATTGCATAAGTTTCACCAGCAATAATCCCTAATTCTTTTGCTATTGCAACAGCAGTATCAATGTGATCACCGGTAATCATAATTGGCCGAATACCCGCTTCTCTGCATTTCACAATGGCCTCTTTTACTTCTGGACGCACCGGGTCAATCATCCCGCAGAGTCCGGTAAAGACAAGTTTATGTTCCAACGTCTTTGCTTCAAAATCCTTAGGTTGTTCTTCCCATCTTCTCTCTGCACAAGCAAGTACACGAAGTGCTTTATCCGCCATCGCCTTGTTAGCAGTCAAAATTTGGTTTACATGTTCTTTCGTCATTGGTACTGGCTTACCATCCTTCAGGTAAAAATCACAGTTTTGAATAATGACATCCGGTGCGCCCTTTGTGAACTGTACCAAACCTTGCTCTTCCTGATGCACGGTTGACATCATCTTTCTGCCAGAGTCAAAAGGTGCTTCTCCAATACGCACTAATTTCTGTTTTAAACTATTTTTATTTAAACCAATTTTATTTGCCCATGTGACAAGTGCCGCCTCGGTTGGCTCGCCTGTTACGTTGCCATTATCATCAATTTCCGCATCGTTACAGAGTGCCATGGCTGTTGCAAGATGTCCTTCATCTTCGCCAAAGAAATCAACAACTGTCATTTTATTCTGCGTCAATGTACCCGTTTTGTCTGAGCAAATAATTTGCGCACAACCAAGCGTCTCCACTGCCGTTAACTTACGGATAATCGCATTCCTTTTCGACATATTTGTAACACCAATCGATAATACAACCGTTACAACTGCTGCAAGCCCTTCTGGAATTGCTGCAACTGCCAAGGAAACTGCTACCATAAAGGAATCTAGAGCCAATTCCAAATCCACTCTACCTGCCCTGATAATTTGTACTGCAAATACGAGAACACAAATACCAAGTACCAACCAAGTCAATGTTTTGGACAACTGCGTAAGTTTTCTCTGTAGAGGTGTCTGTCCCTCTTCCGCCTGAGTGAGCGCATTTGCGATTTTCCCCATTTCTGTATCCATACCGGTTGCCGTAATAATTGCTTTACCTCTTCCATAAACGACGGTGCTACCCATGTACATCATATTTTTACGGTCTCCTAATGGAACGTCCTTTTCCCCATCTCTCAAGTTGATAACATCAATAAACTTCATAACAGGAACTGATTCTCCAGTAAGCGCCGCCTCTTCAATCTGCAAGCTCGCACTTTCCAGAATTCTTGCGTCAGCAGGAACTGCATCACCCGCTTCTACAAGAATCACATCACCTACTACTAAATCTTCACTAGGAACAATCTGTACTCTTCCATCACGCAAGACCTTTGATGTGGCTGCTGACATTTCCTGTAATGCCTCAATTGCCTTTTCAGCCTTACTCTCTTGATAAACTCCAAGTACTGCATTTACAATTACAACTGCCAAAATAATAATAACATCAGCAAAGCTCTCATTTTCAGCCACTGCCAACACACCGCTAATCGCAGCCGCTGCAAGCAGAATCAAAATCATCGGGTCCGAAAGCTGTTCAAGAAATCTGCGAATTAAACTTTTCCCTTTCGCTGCATTAAGACGGTTTTTCCCGTTTTCAGAAAGTCTTTTTTCTGCTTCTGACTGTTCCAGCCCGTTTACCGACGCATTTAGATTTGTTAATACCTCTTGTTCATTTTTACAATAAAATTTCATGCTTTACCTCCTGATTGTCTCGTGCTATATTCATTTTTAGTATGTCCTGACGGACAAAAAAAAGACCTTTATTGCATATTTCTATGCAATAAAAGTCTCACTTTTTCATTACGACACGGATGAATTTCATCGTATTGACGTCGCCGCAAACACCTTTCGGTGCAAGTTACTCCCTTTTATGTAATCACTAGTGTGTGATTGCCATTTCTGTTTCTTTATCAAATACGTGAATCTTTGTTGGTTCAAGAGCAAGTTTAACTGTATCACCTGTTCTAGCTGTTGTTGTAGGTTTCACTCTAGCTGTGAAGTTTGCTCCTGCATAATCGAAGTATAAGTATACTTCTGCACCTAATAATTCGTATACACGAACTGTAGATTCGATAGTTGTTCCTGGATTAGCTGCGATAACTGCTTCATCATCATATACGTCTTCTGGACGAACACCCATAACAACAGTTTTTCCATCATATCCGCCATCGATTAATTTCTTAGCTTTGTCGCCAGAAAGAGTAATCTTGGATTCTCCTAAGTCAAGAACTGCTTTATCACCTTCTACTGAAACTACAGCATCTAAGAAGTTCATCTGTGGAGATCCAATAAATCCTGCTACGAATAAGTTGCTTGGTGTATCATATAATGCTTGAGGAGTATCAACTTGTTGAACAATACCAGCATTCATAACTACGATTCTTGTACCAAGTGTCATAGCTTCTACTTGGTCATGAGTAACGTAGATAATTGTTGTACCTAATCTTTGATGTAATTTAGAAAGCTCAATACGCATTTGACCTCTTAATTTAGCATCCAAGTTTGATAAAGGTTCGTCCATAAGGAATACTTGTGGATTACGAACGATAGCACGACCCATAGCAACACGTTGTCTTTGACCACCTGATAATGCTTTTGGTTTACGATCTAACAATGGTTCAAGATCAAGAATTTTAGCTGCTTCATGTACCATTTTGTCAATTTCAGCTTTTGGTACTTTTCTTAATTTTAGGCCGAAAGCCATGTTATCATAAACTGTCATATGTGGATACAAAGCGTAGTTTTGGAATACCATTGCGATATCTCTGTCTTTTGGTTCTACGTCATTGACTACTCTTCCATCGATTGACAATTCACCTGAGCTAATTTCTTCAAGACCAGCAACCATACGTAATGTTGTTGTTTTACCACATCCTGATGGTCCTACGAAGATGATGAATTCTTTATCAGCAACTTCAAGATTAAAATCCTTTACCGCGTGGAATCCATTTGGATAAACTTTGTTAATATTTTTGAATGATAGTGTTCCCATTCTTTTTACTCCTCCTAAATGTTCGTTATTATCTCTGTTTAGTATACAAAAAAAGTACAATCTAGTCTACAACCACATTGTACAATCTTTTTTTGCTTTTTCTGTGCAGTTTGATGAATTATCACAAAAGCTGCTGATATACGTCTCTTTTCGTAATCCCACGGTCTTTCGCAACCATCTTCATGGCTTCTTTTTTTTCAACTCCTTGGCTTAGATAATATTCCATGTGTTCTTCTATGCTCATTTCCTCCCATTTAGCAACCTCTTCCTGCTTAAGTTCCTCACGGCTTTTCCCTTCTATAACAAGAACACACTCTCCTTTTGGTTCATTTGATTCATAGTAAACATAAGCTTCTTCTAATGTAGTGGCAAATGCAGTCTCATGCTTTTTAGTAAGCTCACGACAAATCGTAACTTTTCTATCTCCCAGTACTTCCAAAAGTTCCTGCAAGGTTCGTACCAAGCGATGTGGCGCTTCATAAAGAATAATGGTGCGCGTTTCCTTTTCAAGCTCCTTTAGAATACTCTGCTTCTCCTTTTTATCCGTCGGAAGAAAGGCTTCAAACGCAAATCTTCTTGTGGATAATCCTGATAACGTGAGTGCCGTAATACATGCTGCCGCCCCAGGAAGAGATGTTACTTCAATTCCGGCTTCATAACACATTTTCACAAGCTCTTCGCCAGGGTCTGAAATGCCAGGTGTTCCCGCATCGGTAATCAGAGCAATGTTCAAACCCTCCTGCAGTTTGTCCACCAACTTCCTGCCCTTCTCAATCTTATTGTATTCATGATAGCTGGTCATCGGTGTCTTTATTTCAAAATGATTCAACAGCTTGATACTATTTCTTGTATCTTCTGCTGCAATCAAATCCACCTCGCCCAGCGTTCTAACGACACGATATGTCATATCCTCCAAATTACCTATCGGAGTTGCACATAGGTATAATTTCCCTGCCATATGTATCCCCTCTTTTACTTTAATCCATATTCACCAAGAAGCTCGTCACTATACACACCGACCTCCTTGTAAACAATCAACGGTCTTTCCACCGTCATACGAGAATTCGCCCCACGCATTCCTTCGATTAAAACCATGTTAGGTTCCTTGTCAATAAATGGATGAACCATTCTCATGCGCTTCGGTTCAATCCCAACCTCTACCATCTTAGACAGAATTTCCGCTAAACGAAACGGGCGATGAACCATGTAAAATCTTCCTCTTGGCTTCAGTACACGCGCACTCTCCCGCAAGATATCGTCCAGAGTGCAAAGCACCTCATGTCTTGCAATTGCTTTGGTGTCAGACTCATTTGCAATCCCATGCTGTCCAATCATGTAGGGCGGATTTGTTGTTATGACGTCAAAAGAGGCCAAGCCAAAAATGTTGGCCGCCTCTTTAATATCCCCAGTAATAATTTCCACTTTTTTCTCCAGATGATTATGGGAAACACTTCTTCGAGCCATATCTGCACTTTCTTCCTGAATCTCCAAACCAACAAAGGTTTTCCCTTCTGTTTTTGCAGTCAAGAGAATCGGAATAATGCCTGTCCCTGTTCCAAGATCAAGAACCTTTTCCCCCTTCTTTACGCGGGCGAAATTAGAAAGCAGAACGGCATCCATTCCAAAGCAGAACTTCCCAGGATGTTGAATAATCTCATACCCCTTCACTTGTAAATCATCCAGACGTTCTTCTGGTTTCAGATTAGTTGTCATCTAACTTTGACGCTCCTTCACCTTTTTCCAATGCTGCAAGCTCCTTCATCTCTTCTTTTGAAAGTCTCACATCTCTTCGTTTGCGAGGCTTAAATCTTAGTTCTTTTGATTTGTACTCGCGAATTTCTTTCTCATCATCATCTAAATTTACAACAACCTTAACTAACTGGCGAAGTACACTTACGCTTTGCACCTCACCTTTTAATCCATCCGGTGTTGTCACATAATCCCCGATAGCAGGAAGACGACTGTTAAGTTCTTCATAGGTTTCTTGTTCATTTGTTAAACAGCACATCAATCTTCCGCAAACACCCGAAATCTTCGTTGGATTGAGCGACAGATTCTGCTCTTTCGCCATCTTAATAGAAACAGGTGCAAACTCTGACAAGTAGGTGTGACAACATAGTGGTCTTCCACAAATACCAATGCCACCTCGAATCTTTGTCTCATCACGCACACCAATCTGACGAAGTTCAATTCTGGTGCGGAATACGGCTGCTAAATCCTTAACCAAATCACGGAAGTCAATTCTTCCTTCTGCTGTAAAATAGAACAACACTTTATTATTATCAAAGGTATACTCTGCATTAATCAGTTTCATATCCAAATTATGCTCACGAATTTTTTCTAGGCAAACCTTAAATGCTTCCTTTTCCTTCTCTCGATTTCTCTCTTCATTACGCTTGTCTTCTTCTGTGGCAATTCGGATAACTGATTTCAATGGTTGCATAATAGTTTCATTAGGAACTTCTTTGATTCCAGATACCACACTGCCAAATTCAACACCTCGCGCTGTTTCCACAATTACTTTATCACCTTGTTTTATATGAAATTTCCCCGGCGAAAAGAAATATACCTTTCCCGCCTGACGAAATCTTACTCCAATTACCTTTGCCATTATTAGTTCTCCTTTATCGTCAGTAACAAAAGCTCCATAAGCAAATCAAAGTTAACATTTGCCTTGATGCGCTGCTTTGCCTTATCAATGCTTGTGAGAATCCTTTCAATACCTTCATATGAGCTCTTCTTTGCCTTTTCTTTGATGTACTTTAATTGGTCTGAAAATACCAAACCATCAACATCCTTGGTTGCCTTGTAAAGCAAAACGTCTCGATACCAAATGGTGAAGATATCCAAATAATCTGTTACTTCTAATTTATATTTATTAATTTGTTTAATTGCACTCACAATCTCATGCAATTCCATTTCATCAATATATTTGAGAAGCTGAATTGCTTCTTCCTTAATCTCGTTGAAATGCTCTGACTTAGCCAGCATGGTTGCACGTCCAATATTGCCTTGTGCAAAAGCTGCACATAGCTCTGCCTGATAATCCGGAACCTGTAGTTGCTCCATGAGGTATTTTTTTACCAGCTTATCTTTGATGTTACGCAACTTCAGCATCACACAGCGGGAACGAATCGTTGCTAAAAGGCTGTCTGCATTCTCTGTCAAAAGAAATATCACCGCATACTCCGGTGGTTCCTCTAGCGTCTTCAAAAGTGCATTCTGAGCCTGTACCGTCATCAAATCCGCCTCCGGTATGATATAAATCTTATATCGGCTACTATATGGCTTAATCATAATATCGCCATTGAGCTGTTCTCTGATATCATCTACACTGATTGAAGTCGGTTTTTCATGCTTCACCGTGATAATATCCGGCTGATTTCCACTTGTTGTCTGCACACAAGAACGACATGCGTTGCAAGGCTCTGACTCACCGGATTCACATTGCAATGTCATGGCAAATAAACGTGCTAACAGTTTTTTACCCGAACCACGTTGTCCATTCAAAATATATGCATGCGACAGTTTATTCTGCTCAACCGCATTCTTCATATACTTAATAATATCCTTATGCCCAACTACATCTTTGAATCCGCCCATACCGTCACCTTCCCTTCTTATCTGTGCTCTTTTATTGTATCATACTTTGCTTCGAATACCTAGTACTATTTCTAGATGCATTATTTAACCTCAATTAAATTTTTATCCAACTCCTCCAACTGAATTTTTAAAGGTCGTAAATCCGAGACCTTTGAGTTTTTTACATATTATCTTGAATATCATATATTACTTCTTTCACACATTTATCCATATCAATATTAACAAATTTACGAGTTATCCCCGCTTCTTTCAAGTTATCCACAGAAAAATCTGCTGCATCTGCAAGAAATCTACGGCACATTTCCTCATACTTTGGCGTTGCCTGCATGCGCTCACGGGCCAATGCACGTTCCAGACGCAGCCCATCCTCAACCTCCACATAGATTGGAACGAGACGTTCTTGTCCAAAGTAATCCCGCAACTGCACATAGGACTCTAGCGTGCCAATTGCCAGATAGTTGTCATCACCGTCAAACTGCCCATCATCCGCCGTGAAATATTTCCAAATACCATGTACTGTATTATATTCTCGCAGTTCGATAACTTTTCCTGCTTCTTGTAATTCCTTTAACTTATCATCATCTACAAAATAGTATTCTCTGCCGTTTAGCTCTCCCTCTCGAATCGGGCGAGTGGTGTAGATAACAATTGTTTTTAATTCCGGCATCTGTTCCTTCACTTTTTTATAAATCGTGTCTTTCCCGGATGCACTTTTTCCCATTAGATAAAATATTTTACTCATAACTCTCTCTTGTTTATATTCCTGTTTACTTAGTATTTATCATTAGAATTTTCATTCTTCACAATCTTCACAATTCGACTTGTACCAAGTCTTTCTGCACCAAGTGCAATAAAATCTTCCGCATCTTTTATAGAAGAAATTCCACCTGCCGCCTTGATTTTCACCCCTGGCTTCACATTCTCCGCAAACAGCGCAACGTCCTCTCTGGTCGCCCCACCGGTGGAAAATCCAGTACTTGTCTTAATATATTCTGCTCCGGATGCGGAAACAATTTCGCACATCTTTTTCTTTTCTTTATCGGCGAGCAGACAGGTTTCAATAATGACTTTTAAAAGCTTTCCATGACATGCGGCCTTTACTGCCCGAATCTCTTCCAGCAGTTCATTCCACTTCTCATCCTTCACCCAGCCAATGTTAATCACCATATCGATTTCATCTGCACCGTTTTTTACTGCATCTTCTGTTTCAAAACATTTTACTGCAGTTGTGTTATATCCATTTGGAAATCCAATTACGGTGCAAATCTGCAATTTATCGCCCACATATTCCTTCGCCTGTTTCACAAATGATGGTGGTATGCAGACAGATGCAGTCTCATATTTCATTCCATCATCACATATTTGCTTTATCTGCTCCCAAGTTGATTCCTGCTTAAGCAATGTGTGGTCTACCATATTTAAAATCCTTTTCATTTCCATCTTGTAACCTCCATAGAAATCTCATATTTTTATAAAAACATACCCAAATTCACCGGGACTCGTTTTTTCTTCTCCCAAGTCTTAACCATCTGCTCTTTCAAGAATTCAATAAATCCTTCGATTTTTCCTGAATGATATGCAAATAATATTTTGAAATTATCTAATAAAGTATAGATATCTTCCCTGGTATCTTTCTTTTCTTCTTTCCACCATCTTAGGATATCTTCGTATCTCATTGACAAATCACCTCCAAATGACAAGCTTTTTGATAGTATAACACACTTTTGTTTTGTTTCGGAGATTAAATTGTATTCAGTTTATACACATAATCATATACGCTGGGAGATACATGATTCTCTCAGTTATCTTAAAATTCTTGGGATGAATCACATACGCCATGTCAATTCTGTCTGCATACTTCTCCATAAATCTCTCCAAAGAAGTGATGCTATATCTTTCGCTCGATTTCACTTCCACTGGTAAAATCCTATATCTTGTTCTACTTTTATTAGAGAGCAGAAAATCAATTTCGATATCGTTTCGATGTTTTTCTTCGTTGTAATGCGTGTAAAAATAAAGTTTATGCCCTTTAGAAACCAATTCCTGCGCAACAGCATTCTCAAAGAACATTCCCTCATTAACAGACAAACGGCCCAAAAGCAACATCCGATATAGCTCGTCTTTTTCCTGTTCATTTTCGTCAAATGTATGACTAATCAAAAGACCCGTATCACCCATATAACATTTCACATATGTGCGGTCCTCATTTAAAGAAAGACCAACATTTGGATCTCCACAATTAAAACACTCATTTGCAATCATGGAATCACTTAACCAAAAAAACGTATCATGAAACTGTTCAAAAGTGGATTGCTTTTCAATATCGGATAAAATCACTCTTTTCTCATGTTTTGAAAGAAAACTCGGAATTTGATCAAACAAAGCCAAAACCTTCGATCTGTATTTGCTATCTATCTTCATAATATCATTCCGATATAATTCCAAAATACCCTTTTTCTCTGCATCAGCTTTTTGAAAACTTTTTGCATGCTCCTTATATGCTAACACGCTCTTTGGCATCCCGCCAATGATCATAAATTGTCTAAAAAGCAACATTGCCTTATGATGTAATTTTTCTTCCAATGGCACTTTTTTTTCGTAACATGTTTTAACGTATTCCACGATTGGTTTCTCGTCCAGTGCTATACAAAATTCCTCAAAGTCCATAGGATACATCCTAATTTTCCGTTCTTCCGATGGCAATGTAATATCTTTGACATTTTCTTTAATGGAAATCAGCGAACCCGTTTCAATATAATCAAATCGCCCATCCTTTACCAGTTTTTTAATAGATTGTCTCGCCTTGGGAAATCGTTGCACCTCATCAAATATAATCAGACTTTCTCCAGGATATAAAGTCTTTTTGTATTCTGTAGATAATATAAGGAAAAATGTATCTAAATCATTTAAATAATTTTGAAACGCATTCATTACACTGTCACTTACATCATTAAAATCTATTAAAATGTATGATTTGTATTCTTTCTTACCAAATTCTTCTATAATGGTTGATTTTCCTATTCGTCTGGCACCTTCTACTAAAAGTGCATTTTCTCCATTTGTTTCTTCCTTCCACTTTAATAACTGGCTATATATTTTCCTCCAGAATACCATATCTTTCACCTCGCCACAGTATTTTAAATAATACGCATGTTTGTTTTTCACTGTTTTACATATAATACGCATATATATTATATGTCATTTTATAAATAATACGCAAGGACTTTTCTTGAGTTTGTACCAGTCAAGAAAAGTAGACACGAAAAAAAATTTTTTCTTATTTTATTTTTCAAAAGTGGACACACGCCACTTTTTTTGCATTTTTATATTTTCAAAAGTAGACATCTGCGATTTTTTTTAATCATTTTCTCTTTCAAAAGTAGACACATTCTCAGAAAGCGCCTTTTTACGCCGTTTCTGAACAAATTTAGGCTCCTCTGTAAGCACTCTCTCCTCAAAAGTTTTTTTGCACTCGATTTCCCCTTTGTAAAAACGTTTCCTGTAGTTTACCGGCGTATGATAGCCAATTGCAAAGCATGGACGCTTATTATTGTAAAAGTCTACATATCGCTCCATAGTCTCCTTAAATTCTTCTTTGTTGCTACATTGGTCTATTTTAAAGTCCATATATAACTCTTCTTTTATCCAACCGTTTAACGATTCATTTACAGGATTATCCGTAGGTTTCCCTGCTCGTGACATACTTCTTATGATATTCGTTTCCTGAATCAATTCATTGTATGCTTTTGATGCATAGACACTGCCTTGATCCGTATGAATTACAGTTGGTTCTGTAGTTCCTTTTAGAAGTTCAACCACATCCTTAAGTCCTTCTATGTACTGCCCTCTGTGTCCACGTCTCTCAGCTATCTTCCAGCTTAGTATCTCTTTTGTAAACACATCAAAGTAAAAAGTTACCTCAAAATAATAATACCAAAATTTAAAAGCCGTCATATCAGACACAATGACCTGCCTTGGGCGATCTACCGTGTCCCATGTGGTAAATATAAGATTCGGATATTTATCCTTCTCTTTTCGCGGTCTATAATGAACCTGATGCTTGGTTTCCGCCTTGATTTCTAAGTACTTAAAGGCTTTATAGATATAATTGTCACTAAATTCAAATCCGTAGTTTATACGGATAAATGCAGCTGTCCAACGATATCCATGAGATGGATGAGCCGCGTGCACCGCAGCGACAAGCGAAATCATCTCTTCACGCTTTATGTCTCTTTCAGACTTCTCACGCTTTTTCCATTTATAGTATCCGGAACGGCTTACACCCATCAACAAACACAAATCTTTTACATCATAATCTCTTGAAAGAAGTTCTACGATTTCAAATTCTTCGGTTTTAAACGAACATACTCCTGTTCCCCATCTGCGTTCATCCGAACAGTATAGTTTTTTTTAAGACGTTCATTTTCTATCCTAAGTTTCAGGATTTCTCTCTTGTACGCTTCTTCTGTCCGGTCAATTCCTTCGGGCAACACATCACCTACCTCTGCATCTGCTCTGGCAAGTCCTTCAAGGCCGCCTTCCTCATATTGTTTCAGCCATTTCTTGAAAGCTGAGACAGATACACCATGCTTGTCACAGAAATCATTTACCTTTACTGTTTGATTGCTGCGAAATGTTCTAATCAAGAACTCTTTTTCCAGTGGATTTAAATGCTTACTCATAATTAAAGTGGACTCCTTCCTGGTAGTCATCTACTCCTATTGTAACCAATAGAGTGATTTTTTTCTACCTTTCCGTGTCCACTTTTATTTTAGCAATAATCTTTCCTTCTTGTTTTAACCAACGCACTTCATCTTGAATGGTTTCTTCATAAGATCTTGTTGTATATCCCAATTCCTCTCTTGCTTTCGAAGAATCAAAGGCATTATTTCTTGCAAGATTGTATACTGAGAATGTTGTCATAAGTGGTTGTTTTCCGGTTTTCAGTGCTCTTTTTTCCAAAATACCGGCAATGAAGTTTGCCACCCCTATTGGTAAGAATGATTTAATTGGTTTGCAACCAGCTTCTTTTACTAACATCTTAGAAAAATCTTTAAAGGTTATTTCTTCATTTCCAAGGATATAACATTGTCCTTTTCGTCCTTTATCTGCTGCTGCAATTGTTCCTGCCGCAAGATCACGTACATCACAGAGATTAAATGACCCGTCAATACCCATTGGCATTGCGCCATTGATAATATCAATTACAGTTTTTGTTGTTTCACCTACCGCAAAATCATCCGGTCCAAAAATCCCACTTGGATGAACAATACATGCATTCAAACCTTCTAATTTAACTGCATCGAGTACCGCCTGTGTTGCAATTGCTTTTGAACGGCTATAACATCCAAGAACCTGGTCCTCATCAAAATAAATTACTTCTTTTATTTTGGAACCTTTTCTTGTTTCCGGAATTGCACCTGTGCTACTGCAGTATACTAATTTCTTGCATTCCGGTTGCGCCAAACAACGACGAATGATATTTTTTGTACCGCCGACATTTACGTTCATTACAACTGGATTATAATCCGGAGATACTGTTACGATGCTTGCAATATGAAGAACAATTGTTTCTGTACCTTCGGGTACTGTAAAGAATCTTTTTAATGAATCCATCTCACAAACATCGCCTTCACAGATTTCTACTTCTTTTGGAAGAAATTTCGTAGATTTATCATTTGGTAAAACCAATGCTCTTACTTTATCTCCACGTTCTACTAATTGTCTGCAGATTGTGCTTCCCAAAAAGCCAGCTGCTCCAGTTACTAAATACATTGTATTGCTCATATTTATTTCCTCACCTTTCTTTTTCGTTGATGATGTTATCATAAGGCTTGGATTTTTCTGAAATGTTTGTGATTTGTTTAAGTTTTGTTAATTTAAAAATATTTATATTCATATTTTACGGTGTAATTTTAATAATTCTCATTCTACACCATAGAAAAAATCTTGAATCTGATGAATTACGGTCTAAATGTAGATATACAAATATTACTCCGTAATAATTTACTGTTTTCCATTAAAACATTGAAAATCTTTTCTTTTTTCAACATGAAAACTAGTTTGTAACTGAAAATTTTACGGTGTATGATTACAGTTTATGAAAGCACCACCGTAATTTAATAAATTTGAATTTTCAAACTACGGTGTAATGATATATTGTTTATGTCTGCACCGTAACTAAATAAATCCAACCTAAAAAACGCTGAGATATAGATTATAAATCATATACCTCAGCGCTTTTGTATATTATTTTTTAGATTTTCTAATCCCGTCTCGGCCGGACTTATATATGTACCCGGCAACCACCAATGGTTGCTCGGCTGTTATTCTCACTTTGATTCCTAATTCAATCTACTTCTTCTACTCTTCCAACAAAGCGATAAACGATTGTTATCTCCTGTTGCCTTACTCCATCCACTTTTACCGGATGACCAATCTCAATTCGTTCAATCAACTGATTAACGATTGTTTCTGTTAAATGTTCCATTGTCAAATATTCATCCAACACTTCTTTTAATTTCTTTACATCAGCTTCATAATCATTCTGCTTATTTAATTCTACCTCAATGGATGATAATCGTGTTGTCAACTGTTTTTGCTCTTTTGTATACTCCGCAAGTAAGTCATGATAACTTTCTGAATCCAACAGTTCACTTGCAAAATCCTCATACAGTTTTCGGATAATCTTCTTCAACATCTGTAATCGGCGATGAATCTTGTTTTGTTCTTCTTTCAGCTTATTCTGATTCTTTTGTGTCTGATTCTGTTTTTTCAGTCGCTTCAAAAGTTCTCCGCTTTCAACCTGTTTTGTTAAACCTTGAATCCGTTTTAAAACCTCAACATACAAATCCTCATAATAAATATAATGATAGTGTCTGCATTCTTCCGGCTTAGAAAAATGATTGGTACACCTTATCATAGGATGTAAACCATCCTTTAAAGGTTTCATCATCATTGTCATACGTTTGCCACATTCTGCACAGAAAGTAAGTTTATTGAAAATGTTCTCGTAATTGTGCTTCTTTGGTCTGTGTCTTAAACTTACAAGTTGCTGAACTCTGTCAAAATCCTCTCTGCTTATCAATGCTTCATGCGTATTAGTCACAACAATTTGTTTTTCGGCTGGTATAGGAACTCGTTTCTTTGTCTTATAATTGGCAATCTCGTATTTATGATTTACCATATCTCCAACATAAACTCTGTCTCTTAGAATCGCTCGAATCGTTTGATAACACCAGCCGAAAAGAGAAACTTTGTCCTTAATATACCTTTCGAAACGTGTGTCGCCTTTTGTTGCCTTATATGCACCGGGTGTTAGAATCTGCTGTTTGGTCAATATTCTGCTAATCTGAAGTAAACTTTTTCCTGCGAGTGCAAGCTGAAATATTTCTTTGACAACATGTGCAACCTCTTCATCCGGCACCAAATGATTCTTGTCCAATGGATCGATTCGATATCCGTAAGGTGTCTGAGAACTGATATACATGCCTTGATATGCTCTCTGACGTTTTGCAGTCTTGACCTTACGTGACAAATCTTTTGCATACATATCATTTAAAATGTTCTTAAATGGTGCAATATCATTATCGTCACGGTTAGTATCGATACCATCATTAACAGCAATATATCTGACAGATTTCTGTACAAAATACACTTCTGTATAATATCCTGTCTGAATATAATCCCTACCAAACCTACTAAGGTCTTTTGTAATTACAAGATTAATCTTGCCATCCTCAATATCACCAATCATTCGTTGGAAGTCAGGTCTGTCAAAATTTAAACCCGAATATCCATCGTCCACATAAACACCACGTACAGAAAATCCATTCTCCTTGCAGAACTTCTCCAAGATTATTTTCTGCGTTCCAATACTGACACTTTCTCCTGCCTGCTCATCATCCTTACTTAGTCTACAGTACAATGCTGCATTATAAATTGTCTGCTCACTATTCATTTGTTCCATTCTCTAGTTCCTTTCCGGAACAAAATGAATCCTGAGACTGTTTGGTTGGTTTCATTATAACGGATAATTCGTCATTTTTCAACACAGACAACTCGGTTTGAAAAGCTGATATCAGAACATCCTCTAGGTTACGTTTGCCAAGAAACTTCTCAGCAACAACTAATTTGACTTTTTTCATACATGCCTCCTTATGTGAGAAAAACAGATACAGAGCATTCACTCTTATCTGTTTCCTCACTTGAAAGGCATAAATAGAAGCCTAATTTTAAATTTTACAAATCGTATTTGTTGTCAAAACGAATACACTATACTAGCAAGCAACGCCTTTGGATAGCCCAAAGGCAACGGTCAGGAAAAATCCTGAAACCTTTTATATTGTGCTTTATTTATATTTTACTTTATATACTTTTTATCTATAACACACTTTTTCTTTGTCAAAGATAATCATATGATCGCAGTATCTCCGTAAAATTTTCTTTTGACTAGATGGTACAATAATAATTTTGTTTTCCTTCTTTAAAAAATCAATTACGTTATGTTCATACGCTGTCTTAAAACGTTCAATATCCAATTGATTTAACCACGGATAACAAAAAATATCTTTTCCCAATGCAAAATTTACAGCCAGCGAAATTAGCCATATTTCACCACTCACCTCTGATAATGGACGTTCAAATCTTCCATCAGATAAACAAAATATATCTTTTATTTGACTTACAGAAAATGTTTGTCCACTAATGGCAAGTGCTTTTTTAATACATGTTTCAGGGGTCAACATATTATCAAGTGAATTTATATTCGGGAAAATTTTTTCAGTTACAAAACATGAATAATTTGATAACTGACTTGCTTGTATTTCATTATTGTTTAATAAAACTTTTCCAGAATAATTTTGAGTTGCTCTCCCACCTAAACATGTTGTTACGCCCCAACTTCCACAACCGAAATCGCTGATAAAACCATATACATTTCCTTTGTTTAATTCATAATTAATTGGAAGAAAAGATTCCCTACTTTTATGCAGTAAATCTTGACATTCAACAATATCTTGAAAGTTAATTAATCTTAATGAATTTATCATCTAAATCCCACCTCAACTATATCAAATATTTGTATTGTACCATTTATCATATTTCTATAAGCCCCTGAAAAAGGAACTGTTAAATCTGGGACAAACGTTGTACAATTTGTAGAAAATCTAATTACTGTTTCAACAGATTGCGCCCCCAGTTGTCTAGCTTGCGTTAAAGTAGGCTGAAAATTCAAAACACAAACACTACCTTCTACCGATGACGGAATGAGTTTTTCTGTATTGGCAATCGTTTGAGCTGCTTGAGAAGATGTAACTTGGTAATACACATTTTTTCCAGTTTGAACGGTTTGTGAAACATTCTGTCCACCACCATTACTCACAGCACGAGATATATTATTAGCAATATACGTTGCACCGGCACCAATGCCACCAGCACTAATAGTGTTCACTAATGCTGTTCCGCCAGCTATAACAGCCGAAGTGCTTGCAGTTGCACTACCAGCCAAAACAGCACCCGCTGCAGCTCCTGCCCCTGCTCCTACGAGAGCACCTGCTGCAGCTCCTATTCCAATACCAGCCCAAACATTTTTTCCGTTTTTTGCTGCTATAACTCCACCTGCAATAGCCCCAGCCACAGCACCAATAGCCGCAGTGATAACAAAGAATGGTAAATGTCCTGTATTATCTGCCATATTCACAGGATTATTCAGACAATACGCAAACATGTTATTGCCTATAACAGAACTTTGATTTATCAAAGAGTCTGCATTTAAAAACCGCCCAATCTCAGGATCATAATAACGGCTGGATACATAATAGAACCCCGTCTCGGCATCGTAATAATATCCCCGATAACGGAAGGAGTTCATGTTGGCTACATGGGATGTGCTTGTAATCTCATTTCCTGTTGCATCTGTTACACGAATCAGCTGGCCCCATGAATCATAGATATATGTTGCTATCTTGTTGCCGTTGGCGTCTCGTAATGCTATGATGTCACCCTGCACATTGAAATCATAGAAGTAACTGCTGTTATTGATAACGAAACCAATACGTGTTCCACTTTCATCAAACAGGTACTGAATCATGGTTCCGCCTTTATCTTCTGCCAGGATGGTGCCATTCCCATCTACATAATATATGGTTTCGATTCCGTTTACGGTCTTTGAGATGCGGATGCCATCTCCGTTGTACTCAAAACTTGCACTCAGTCCGCTTCGATTGATGCTTTCCAGTTGTCTTCCATACTGCCATGTCATCGTCATTCCGTCGCGGTAGGTTAATGGGTTTCCGATGTTATCATATGTAAATGTCTGTCCATCATATCCTGTTAACAGGTCTTTCCAATCAGTGTCACCATATTGATATATGATAATGTCATTTGCTGTTGTGGTTATCTCACCTGTTGTGTAGGAATATATGCTCTTTTGGAGGATGTTTCCGCCAAGGTCATATTGATAACAGTATGTTGCGTCTGTATCTTTATCGTTCACGCGTGTCAGCTGGTTTAAGTGGTCGTATTCGTAGCTCTGACGCAGTTCTCCGTTGAGGAAGACTTTTGTGATATTGCCTACGTTGTCATATTCATAAGACCACTCATCTCCGCCATTATCAACGCTTTCGATTAACGTGGAGGTTGTGTTATCCTGTCCGTCCACGTAACCATAGGTGGTTGTAATTCCGCCACTTATCTGTCGGCTTGTCATTCGACCTAGGTTGTCATACACATAATTTAATCCAAAAACATTCGTACCGTTCAGTGTTCCGGTTACATTATATACTAAGTCGATGACTTGTCCCAGTTCTCCATTGCCGTAATTGATTACCGTACTCAGTTTGTTGCCTAGTACACTAATGTCCTGACGGATAATCCGGTTGGTCTTATTCTCATATTTATTATATAGACGTACCTGTTCCGCACCTTCAGAATTATTCCAGTCTGTCCGCTGAATATACTCAACTTCACGCCCTGCCATGTCATATATAATCTGTGAGCTTGTATTGGCAAACATATCTTTTGTCAGTGCCAACCGTCCCTGCATGTCATAAAAATACTGTACGTTTTTAGTCGTGTCACTATTATACCACTTTGAACGCAAAACATCAAGGTTGTTATCATAATCGTAATGTAAGGTTGCGTTATTGCCATACTTTAATACGCTTAACAGATTTTGATTGTTATAGGTATAGGTGGACAATGTTCGGTTTCCAACCTTTACATTGGAAGGTCTGCTGAATGAGTCGTATCCGAACGAATACTGTCCCTGACCGTTGTTGTATTTTATACAAGACAGGCGGTCGGCTGAGTCGTATCCGTATTCCGCATAAGATGAACCGTTTTGCACTTTTTGCAAGCGGTTTTTCCCGTCGTAGGTGTAACCGGTTGTATGATTATTAGCGTCCGTTGTGGAGTTTAGTAAGCCGTTTGTAGTATTGGTATTATAGGTGGTTGTATTGCCAAGCGAATCTGTTACACTGGATTGATAATTTCCATCTGCGGTATATGTCGCTGTGGAACGCATGATTTTGTCAGTTGCCTTTTCTTCCACTTCAACGAAATACCAATTTTGACTTTCTTTTCCGTCCACGAGATACTCTCTCTTTATCGGTGTTCCGTTTGATGTATCAGTGCTATTTCCCGGTTGACCATCAATACATGTTGATGTTTCTGCTACTGCACTTAAGATAGTCAGTGAACCGTCCTTGTTCAACCGATTTCTAAAGCGCTGTGCGGCTGCGTGATTGGATGGCCACGTCTCCATCAATTCTCCAACACCTGCTTGGCTGTTTGGTGCGGTTACATCCAGCATTCTGCCCGGATATTTTACAGACGCAACCTCATACACACCTGGAGTTGATGTTCCAATAATGGTCCACATCTGGTCTGTATTTCCTGGAATCCAATTTTTATTAACTACTGTATAGTTACTTCCACTGGCATCTAATGCATTACCTGAATGTGCATTGATAATATAATATGATTTGGCTTGAACATATCTCTCATAAGTTGCAGGCTTTATCTCCGAAGTCAATGGATTTCCGTAATTATCGTAGGTGAATTTCATCTGCTGTCCGCTTGTAGACAGTGTATAATTCAAGACTTTTGTGTTTTCATGGTATGAATAAAAATAACGACTGCCTGTTGGATTCAATAATTTGGCCAGGTTGTTATTATTATATGCAAAGGTTGCCTGCGATTGCGCCTCATCAACTGTACTGATTACATTTCCATGTGCATCATAATCATAAGTCTGCCCGTATTGCTCCTTATACAAATAACCTCGCGTAAAATAGCCTCGATTGACGTTATAACTATAAGTATATGTGAAATCAATATAGTCTGTATCTTCCTCAAGAATCAAAGTGTTCCCTACCATTTGCCATCGCCAATAGGATAAATTGAAAGGAAGATATACTTCTCTTCTTGAATCACCATACGTAATCTTGATGCCAGCAGTCGGCTTGTTTGCTGCGTTGTCACTATACTTATTTGTTCCTACACTTTCAACCCATGCCCAGCCGCCAAAGTTAAAGACATCCCCGACATTACCCTTTACAATCACATGTTGAGTAACTTCCTGTTTCGTGCGTGCATTTCCCGTAATTTTTATTGTATTCTGTCCATTTTCACGACCAGGATATTCGTATGCTTTACTAATTGTTGGTGTGCTTCCGTATGTCCACACATTTGCTCCTCTATCCAGATTACTGTTTTCAAGTAAATTATATGGATTTGCAACAGCCCCTGCCTCTAATTGGAAACAGTCTACAAATAATTGTCCGCATGAATTATATGGAAATATTAATTCAAGATGAACTTTATAGCCTGTGTAATAGAAAGAAAC
This sequence comes from Faecalimonas sp., assembly GCA_036307525.1. Classification (GTDB taxonomy): domain Bacteria; phylum Bacillota; class Clostridia; order Lachnospirales; family Lachnospiraceae; genus Faecalimonas. Next base: position 4,319 of record JAXJXL010000221.1, on the reverse strand, counting down.
ACTCACCCTCTCCCAACCTTCTGTTTCAGGAGAATCACTCTTCACCATTCTTTCAGATAAATGTAATGTAGCATCACTTCCATCTGCTTTGTAGTCAATTACTTGTAGATATGCTCCACCATTTGTAAGTGTTGTTCCATTGGTGTTGTAATACATAGAAAAAGTGTACCAACCTTCGCTCGGGAGAGTCGGTATCTGATAATAAACCATGTCTTTGCTGCCAGATGCATTTCTTATAAATGCCCTATAATGCCCAACAGAATTACCTGGGTCATATATACCATCGGCTCCTCCAGCACAATGCACTTCAGTAATATTACATTCACTGAAAGAAATATAATGACCGAATCCTCCACTATTATTAAAACTTGGATTAACAATGTAATTATCAACACTATTTTGTAATTGTGTAGAACTTAACATTTTATTTTCTGTTCCTTGATTTGTTATGCTCTGTCCCGGCATTCCAAACTCATAATATTGCCCCATACCTGTACTCTGGTCTACCACGCCAACTGTTTGACCTGCGCTATTAAAATGATAATATACTTTGTGTTCGTCTTTATCTGTAATAATGGTCATATTGTGATGATACATAAACGAGTAAGACTCGAGTTCCTCACCAAGATTATTCTTATACGCCATTTTTTCTACACGATATGGTGCTGTTGACGTATATGCTATTTCTACATAACAACCATCCAATCCTGTGATTCTGATAGGTTGATTACGATTGTTATAAGTAAACAATGTACTTGCACTTGTGTCTCCTTGATATGTAACGCTCTGCAACTGTCCGCTTCCACCAAATCCAAACGAAACAGTACCGTCCGGTGCTTCAATACTACTTACATAATTGCCGGTATAGTTAAATTGATACACCCTTGCTGCTCCGTCGGTGATTCTATTTATCTTCGTGAATCCATCTGTCCAATTGACATAATTGTGATTTCCTACGCTGTTTATAATATAATACAGTTGTCCATTCCAATTGAAATTCATTTGTCCGCCATCTTTATCTTTGACACGATAGAGGACATTGCTTTCCCTTACTACCTCAAGAGTATATCCTAAACCATCTTCGTCTACATATTTTCCATTTTTTTCATAAAAATAGTGGTCTGTCCCATCCGTATCTGTAAGATAATACGGATAATTTTGTTTTAAGTCAGCAGATGTTGTTTCATGCATCATAAACAATTCATAGTTTGTCTTCCAGCTTTTCGTTGCATCATTGTATACATGATAAATAGAAAGTGGCAATCTATTACCATCTACACCTGCATCGGTGTTGGTGACTGTTAATTCCCCGTTGTAATTATTTACGTATGCCGTTGCTGAACGACCTCCACTCATCGAAGTGTAGGTCCATTGAGGTTCAATTCCTTTTGCATCTCGATAGTTAATGATAAATGTCGGATCCATATATGGAGTGTTATTTGATTGTGGATTATAGTTGTCGTAAGCAGGATGGTCACTGTCCAACAAACCAATAATATTGCCACTTTGCACGTCGTTTGCTTTCAGCATAATTCCATAATTAGGCACTCCGTCTGCCCATTGTTGCGCTACACTTGTAATATCAAATTCCAACAACCCATTCCCATATGCAGCTTGGCTGTCCGTAATGGCATAATCAGCAATCTCTCCATGAAATGTGGGTCTTTCGTCATTCGTTAAAAAACCATTTTGCTGTCCCCATTTTGCATTCCAATTACTTGTAATGCGGAAAGCATTAATCTGCATACCTTGTGTATTTGGAATAACTGCTCCGGGTATGGAATAAGCATAGGTGTTATAATACATTCTTAAACGTGCATCGACAATTCGTTTTCCTTGTATATTCAGGTCTGTATGAATATATGACACAAGTTCCCTATCTTTCCAACCGACTTTTAATATTGTTGGAGATAAATCACTGATTTTTGAGTTAAATGAACCTACCGTGTCATGAATTACATCATGGCCTGTCTCGATAAACATTGGGTCAATCGTAACCGGAAACTCTCGTTCGTCAGCGTTTATCCATGTTTCATCTGCAATAATGGATAATGTATATTTCTTTTCGTTACCACTTGATGAGAGTTCGTAATATACCTGTTCTGAATGCATACCTGTTGCATCAGACATATTCGGTGCAGGTATTATGAAGCGTTCTTCACCTGCTTCATCACACACCTGAATACTGCCATCTTCTTTTGAATGTAATGTCACACCCTTTACTTTTAATTCGAATGTGTATCTATAATTATCTTGTGATTTATGAACAATAATGTTTTCTTTCACACCAGTTGGTGTTATGATGTATTGCAAATCGGTATCTTCAAAGATATTTTTATATATCATCTCAGATCCTATGTTTGTCAATGATATCGGACTGTCTGTTTCAATTGTGTAATTATTTGCAACACCAGTCACTTTATTTTTCTTCGGAGATACCACTGACCAACTAACTGCGACATCTTCCTTCTTCAGTTTCATTAAGAACTGACTGTTGGACTTTTTGGAAAATTTCACATCGAATCTGCCTGCCTTGGTATCATACTCATCGACCGAACCTTCTAACCTATTGTCGATATCTTCCCAAATACCCTCTTTCTCATAATGAATGGGTGAATTGTATTTTGCCAAGGTATACGAACCATCGCTCATACGAAATGTTTTTGAACTTTCTGTACGTTCTTCTTCTACTTCTGCTACAATATACAGCTCTTCTGAAGGAATCTGTTCTTGTTCTGCCGGAAGTAGATTGCCTCTTCCAACTTCCTCAGCTGCTCTTGTGACAATTGGCAAATCTGTAAACACAATTGCAATTGTCAATAAAAATCCCAGTAACATTTTTAGGTGTTTTCGCATAACATTTCCTCCTCTCATACACCTCTGCGACTGTGCATTTGTGAATTAGAGAAAATTACAAAAAAATCTCAACACAAAAGCATGTCTAGTAACATGCCCTCACATTGAGATTTAATGTATTATATCACACTTCGAATTATCTGACAATATGCAATTATTAAACGCTTTATCTACGCAATTATTTCTTTGATAAGAGTATCCTTTTCTACAGGATTATCCAAAATGGTATATGCTTCTAGGATTAGTCTCCTCGCCTGCTCAAGTTTCGCTCTATCATTCGCATGAATCGTAGCAAGCACATCTCCGTTCTTCACTTTGTCTCCACGTTTTTTATTAAGGACAACTCCAACGGTCAAATCTATCTCGCTCTCTTTGGTCTCTCTCCCACCGCCTAACAATAAAGAAATTCTTCCAATCTCCTCTGTCTGTATCTTGGCTACAAATCCTTCTGTGTCAGCTACAACATTTTCGATATACCGGGCAACTGGCAGTTTTTCTGGATGTAATACCTCGTCTTCGCATCCACCTTGCGCTACTACAAATTTCTTAAAGGTTTCAAAAGCAGAACCATTTTGTAGAGATAAAGCTGATTTTTCTCTTGCTTCCTCTAACGTATCAGCCTTCTCAGCCGCAACTACCATATATGAACCAAGTGTCAATACCAGTTCTTCCAAATCCTTTGGTCCATTTCCGTGTAACGTATCAATTGCTTCTTTTACTTCCAGAATATTTCCAACAGCATTGCCAAGTGGCTGGTCCATGTCTGAAATGATAGCAGCCATTTTCTTTCCGGCAAGTTTTCCAATGCTTACCATGGCTTCTGCCAATGCTTTGGAATCTTCTAGTGTCTTCATGAATGCGCCGTCGCCTGTTTTTACATCTAATACGATTGCGTCCGCACCGGAAGCTAGTTTTTTACTCATGATGCTACTTGCAATGAGTGACATTTGATCCACAGTTCCTGTTACATCCCGAAGTGCATATAACTTTTTATCCGCCGGTGCAAGGTCTGCTGTCTGCCCTGCAATCGCTATATGGATTTCATTTACATTTTTAATAAATGTTTCTTTGGAGATACCGGTTGTAAATCCGGTGAAACTTTCCAATTTATCAATGGTTCCACCTGTATGTCCTAAACCTCTCCCTGACATTTTTGCTACTGCAACACCAAGTGATGCAACCATTGGACCTAATACCAATGACGTTTTGTCTCCAACGCCACCGGTACTGTGTTTATCAACTTTAATTCCTTCAATTGCTGATAAATCCAGCACATCTCCACTTTCAGTCATAGCAAGAGTCAGATTCTTTGTTTCCTCCGGTGTCATTCCTTGAAAACAGATTGCCATCATCATAGCAGACATCTGATAATCTGGAATATCTCCCTTTGTGTAGCCATTAATCATATAAGTGATTTCTTCATTTGTTAATTCGTCGCCACGTTTTTTCTTGAGAATCAAATC
>JAXJXL010000220.1:0-18919 GCA_036307525.1 Faecalimonas sp. | reverse complement strand
CAATTCAAGGGCTGAAACACCATGAAAATCTGACAAAATGACAAACCCGCCAGACCTTGTATTTATTAGGCTTGACGGGTGTTTTATACTTATTTTCCTGCAAAAGTCAGGTTTCAAGATAAATCTATTATAAAACAAATCACCTTTACCGTCTACAAAATTCATAGTATAATATAAGTAATTTAAAGATACGGGGGACGTAAATATGAACAAAAAAACGGTACTTGTAACTGGTGCTTCCAGAGGAATCGGACGTGCCATCGCACTTGCATTTGCAAAAAATGGTTATCATGTGTTCTTAAATTGCAACCATTCCATCACGGAGCTTGACAAGGTACGCGAGGAGATTGAAGCCTTACCAAAAGGCTCCTGCGATATGGTGGTCGGCGATGTCGGAAATCCGAAATCAGTGGATGAAATGTTTAAACGAATCTATAAGAAATGTGACGCTTTAGACGTGTTGGTAAACAACGCAGGGATTGCACACATTGGGCTTATAACTGATATGTCAGACAAAGAGTGGTCTCGTATGCTTGACACCAATTTATCTTCTGTATTCTACTGCTGCCGTGCAGTTGCACCGGAAATGGTGTCTAAAAAAAGCGGAAAAATTATCAACATCTCTTCCATGTGGGGAACCTCAGGCGCTTCCTGTGAAGTGGCATACTCAGCCACAAAAGCCGGCGTGCATGGACTCACAAAAGCACTCGCAAAAGAACTGGCACCAAGCAACATTCAGGTAAATGCCATTGCATGCGGTGTCATCGACACAACCATGAACGGGCACTTAAGCGATGAAGATAAACTGATTCTTAAAAATGAGATTCCTACCGGACGTTTTGGCACACCGGAAGAAGTAGGCGAATTGGCTGTTCAATTGGCAGAAACACCTTCTTATCTCACAGGGCAGATTATTGGATTTGATGGAGGATTTATTTAGATTTTGTAACTGTTCAGAGCCTTTCGAGGTTGGTTCTGAACAGTTACTAGATTTTCATAAAAATTTCTCTTGTCCTAACTTCACATTTACATACTTCGTATATGTTTCAAATGCGGCAGGGATTGGATATTCCTTTTCCACCTCTTCCGGATGTATGAAAATCATGTCTTCCGTACATGAATTTTCTAATTCGTCAACTCGAATGCTATACCCTATCATATGCCATTCTACATGGCTAAAGATGTGTTTTCCTACTTCTAACTTCTGAATCCGAAGGGGAGAAAGTCCAATCTTTTTGCAATATGCCACTACTTGCTTTTCTGTCAAATACCCTTCTAGATTCGGAAATTCATAAAGACCTGCCAGTAGTCCCTTGCTTGGTCGTTTTCTTATTGCCAGGCAATCCCCATCTCGGATTACCAGAACAGTTTTCTTCTCAATCCTACGCTCCTTCGCCTTCGCCTTCACCGGCAATTCGTCCTGAATTCCCTTTTGATTCGCCTCACACAAATGAGCCAATGGACACACTTCACATTTTGGCGCACCGTTTGGTACACAGACAATGGCACCAAGTTCAATCAGCCCTTGATTAAAATCACAGGCCGCATCTTTGGGAATTACTGCCTCTAACTGTTCCTCTACTTTGGTCTTAGTACTTGCCTTCATAATGTCATCATAACTTCCCGTGACTCTTGATATCACGCGAAGTACATTCCCATCCACCGCCGGCTTTGGAATACCAAATGCAAAGGAACCAATTGCTCCTGCCGTATAGTTTCCAATACCGGTCAAACTGCGAATTGCTTCAAAATCACTTGGGAATTCACCACCGTGTATATCCATAATCTGCCGCGCCGCCTTCTGCATGTTGCGCACACGGTTGTAATAACCAAGTCCTTCCCACAGCTTTAATAATTTATCTTCTTCAGCATTTGCCAAATCAGATACAGTCGGAAGCGCCTCTAAAAACCTTGCATAAAATGGCTTTACAGCCTCCACTCTGGTCTGCTGCAACATAATTTCAGATATCCAGATTCGATACGGGTCTTTGATATCTCTCCACGGAAGTTGCCGCTTATTCTGACGATACCAGTCCACAAGTGGCTCTGCCATTTGATACAAACCTTCATGCCCCAAAACAACCGGTACTTCCTTTGTAACCTCGATACTGTCCTTTTCCACCTGGCACTCATAAGCCAAGACATTTACTCCTGCCTTACTCGCCTTTTGAAGAGCCTCTCCAAAGGCAGCATGCATTTTCATATTTGGTGCAAAATAAGTTACGTCTTTCATCTGAATCACAAAAAAGATATACGCTTCATAGCCTGCTTTGACAGCTTCTATAAGCTCTTCTACATGCTTCACACCACGCTCTGTTGGTGCATCTGGAAAACGGACCACTCCATTATCTTCTAACGTCACGCCTTTGATTTCCATAAAAATCTTGCGCCCATCCGTCTCAATATACAGGTCAAATCTGGAGTTTCCAAAGGTAGTTTCCGGTTTAATCAGGGTTGCTGCTGGAAAGAGATTGCCATTACGAATCCATTCCTCCACAACCTTGTTTGGAATCTGAGAATCCATATTAACCAGACGTTCCCCTTTTTCCACAGCGATTAAATCCCACTGTGTCTTTCGCTCCGGATTATCTGATTTTTGTACATAGACGGTTGCGCCTGGCACCAGCAGTTCTGCACATCGGCCTGTGTTTTTCACATGTACAGTTTCTCTTTTTCCTAAAATTTCCACATACGCTATAAATCGATTAGGGCGCTCCAAAAAGCGCCCCATTTCTATTCTTTCATACTTCATTCTATAATACCTTTGATAAAAATTCTTTCAATCGTTCATCCTGTGGATTTTCAAAGAATTCCTTCGGTGCATTTTCTTCTTTGATGACACCTTCATCGATAAATACCACACGATTAGCAACTTCTTTTGCGAATCCCATTTCGTGAGTAACAACCACCATGGTCATTCCTTCATGAGCAAGCTCTTTCATAAGTTCCAGAACTTCTCCGACCATTTCTGGATCAAGCGCAGAAGTCGGCTCATCAAATAGAATCACATCTGGATTCATGGCAAGGGAACGGATAATTGCTATACGTTGCTTCTGCCCACCTGATAATGTAGATGGATATACATCCGCCTTATCCTCCAAACCAATTCGCTTCAAAAGTGCCATTGCCTGCTCTTTTGCCTCCGCCTTGATATCCTTCTTCGTTTTCTTATTGTCTGGATTTTCTTTATTCCATTTTTTTAATCCTTTACATCTTACATGTACCGGAGCAAGCATAATATTCTCCAATACAGTCTTATTGTTGAACAAATTAAAATGCTGGAATACCATTCCCATATGCTGACGGTGCTCATTGATATCCACCTTCATATCTGTAATATCCACACCTCTAAAAATGATACTTCCACCTGTCGGGTCCTCCATACAGTTTAGGCATCGAAGGAATGTACTCTTTCCGGAACCTGATGCTCCGATAACGGCCACAATGTCACCCTTATTGATTGTGATATCAATTCCTTTGAGAACTTCTACATCACCAAAGCTTTTTCTAAGATTAATTACGTCTATCACTTTTTCTCAGGCTCCTTTCCATTAGTTTGACAAGCAATGAAATAATGAGCACTAATACGATATAAATGAGTGCCATCACCAAATATGGAACCATAAATTCATAACTATTGCTTCCTATGTAGCTAAATGCAACATAAAGATCCGCTGCTCCAACAAAGCTTACAACCGAAGTTTCTTTAATCAACACAATAAATTCATTTCCCAACGTCGGTAAAATGTTCTTTACTGCTTGTGGAATCACAATTTTCATCATACTAGTCCCAAAGCTAAGACCCACTGAACGTCCTGCTTCCATTTGTCCCGGATCCACAGACTGAATTCCGCTTCGCATAATTTCTGATATATATGCTCCACTATTAAGCCCAAATACCAGCATAGATACTTGAAGTCCCGTAATATTCCATCCCAGGAGTGGGAATAGTACATAATAAAATATCAAAAGCTGGACAACCATTGGTGTCCCTCTAAACAATGCCACGTAGAAGCTACAGATTGCATTTAACACTCTTGGTAAAACCTTATACTTTGGGAGTACTCTTACCGTTGCAATTAAGGTTCCTATTAAGATACCTACAATTAAACCTGTAACCGCAATAAGAAGGGTATTTTCCAACCCTTCTATCACTTTGACATATCCATTTTTCTCTAAAAATACTTCAATAAAACTGTCTATCTTTTTTCCAAAATCGCCCATAATAGTCCCTTATTTTGCAGAAGTTACGCCTTCCGGAGTTCCATCACCGAAATATTTATTGAAGATTTCTTCCAATGTTCCATCTTCTTTGATTTTCTTAATAAAATCATTTACTTGTTCTAAAAGTTCCGGTTGTGTCTTGTCAACACCAAATGCATATTCTTCTTCTGTCAGATTATATTCTAATACTTTTGCTGTTACTGCATTATCTGTTTGCATTGAATTGATTGACTCTGTAATTGCTGCTGCAGGAGCTGCATCAATAATCACATAATCAATATTTCCATTAATCATATCTTGAATTGCAAGAGAACCATTCTTGTATGTTTTACAAGTTGCTGTAAGGCCATCAAATCCCCATTCTTCATCACCTTCTACAAAGAATTGTCCTGTTGTGCCTTCTTGTACACCGATTGTTACATCTTTAGCCAAACCATTTAAGGCTGTCATTACAGCTTCCGCATCTGCACAATTTGCAAACACTGTATCATCACTTGGAACAACTAATTTTTGAGATGCTTCGTAATACGATTCCGTAAAAGTTACGTGTTCTTCTCTCTTTTCATTCACCGTTAATCCAGCCATTGCAATATCACATTTCTGCTGTCCTACTGATAAACACACCGCATTGAAATCCATATTATCAATTACAAGTTCTTTTCCAAGTTCATCTGCTAATAATTTGGCAATCTCCATGTCTACACCATAATAAGTATCTCCATCCATGTACTCGAATGGTTCGAATGATGCATTTGTTGCTACTACCAATTGATTTTTAGATTTGTCATCTCCGTTTGCTGTCTTGCCGCCACATGCTACCATAGATAACACCATAGCCACTACTAATAATACACTTACTATTTTTTTCATCTTTTCATTCCTCCGTTTTTATAAATATAAATTTTATTTGCATAAAAATTCAATTACTGTTCTTTATTTTACACGCATCTTTTGATTTGTCAAGCAATTTTATGCACTTTTTTATATTTTTATGCACTGGTCAGCAAAAAATATCCCAAAACTAACACGCCGAGAATAATTCGATACCATCCAAACACCTTGAAATCATTCTTTTTAATATATCCCATAAGAAATTTAATTGCAATAATGGAAACAACAAATGCTACAACACACCCTACAGCAAGCATTGCAATCTCCATTCCTGTCATTCCGGCCCCTTCCATAAAGAATTTCAGGAGCTTGATTCCACTCGCACCAAACATAACCGGAATTGCAAGGAAAAAGGTGAATTCTGCAGCCACATATCTAGATACTCCAAGTAAGAGTGCTCCGATAATCGTTGCACCTGAACGTGAAGTTCCCGGAACTAAGGATAGCACCTGAAATACACCAATTAGCAATGCTGTTTTATAAGTCAAATTGGACAACGCTGTTACACTTGGCTTATTCTTCTTATTCCAATTTTCAATTACAATAAAAAGCACACCGTATACAATCAGCATAATGGAAACTACGATATAATTATGGAAATGTTCCTCCATCCAATCATCAAATAAAATTCCCAGTACAGCCGCAGGAATACATGCTACCACTACCTTAAACCACAAATCTATCGTCTGTACTTTTTGTTCCTTCGTCTTCTTTGACGAAAATGGATTCAATTTATGAAAATACAATACCACAACTGCCATAATAGCACCTAACTGAATCACTACATTAAACATTTCCTTAAATGCGTCACTGGCATTTAATTTAACAAACTCGTCTACCAAAATCAAATGTCCCGTACTACTAATTGGAAGCCACTCGGTAATTCCTTCCACAATCCCTAGTAAAATTACTTTTAAGATTTCTAACATTGTTCTACCCTCTTTTTTTAATTTATTTCAATACAAATCGTTCGATCGCTTTTGCAACACCATCTTCATCATTTGGAACTGTTACATAATCTGCAATTGCTTTCACATCCGCATGACCGTTTTCCATAGCAACTGCAAATCCAACCGTGCGAAGCATTTCATAATCATTCATGCCGTCTCCGCAAGCCATCATTTCTTCTACACCGATTCCAATAGTCTCACCTAAGCGTTTCAAACCGTCTCCTTTATTGGTACCAGCCGCATTTACTTCATGGTTATTGCCAAATGCTCCTGTCACTTCAAGCCCCGGAATATCAGAAAGCTGCTTTGCTGCCAATTTCTTTTCATCCCTACTATGAAAAATACCATGTAATTTATCCAGCGGACGATTAAATTTATACAAGGTTTCTTTCACATCCTCAACCGGAATTCGTGTCGTTAACATATATTCGCGCATCGGAGGTGTTGGAAAATAATGCTCTAGCTTTGTCATACCCTCCGCCTGTGTATATCCAATACCATCTACAAAGATTTCATAGATGTCATCATATTGCGCAAATACGTCCAACACCTTTGCTGCTGTTTCCACCGGAATCAGGTTCTCATATAAGGTCTTTTTCTCTATCAAATCAACAATTCGCGCTCCATTTGCTGACACCACATAACGCATGCCCGGAAACCCCAAAAGCTCCTTTGGTATTGCAGAAATCGGTCTTCCACTGGATACGACCACCTCACACCCCTGTGCAATTGCTTTGATAAGAACCTCTTTAGAATAATCCGTCAGTTTCTTATCAGTAGTAAGAAGTGTGCCGTCCAAATCCAGCGCAATTAACTTAATTTCCTTATTCATGTATATTCATCTCTTTTCATATCATACTCTTTTTATATAGAGTCTGTTTTTGCAGACTTGCATTTTCTATAAATTATAACAAAATTTGCGTCTAAGCGCAATGTATAGTATAATATCGAAAGATATTGTAGCACACTTTTTGAGAAAGGAATTCATATGAGGTTTAAAAATTCAAAACTTGTGATTCGTATCAGTGCACTTTTGATTGCATTTATGACTTTTTTTGTTTCGGTATTTCCGACGCAGGCAACAAAAGATGTGGAAGAATTAGAAAATGCCACATCTAATTTGGAATCAAATGTTTCAAGTTTAAATAAGGAACTGGACAGTATTGTAAAACAGATCAAAAAAACCGGAAATCGTTTAGAACAAACGAAAGAAGAACTTGCGATTGCTAAGGGTAAGGAAGATGCCCAATACGAATCCATGATGCTTCGAATTAAATATATGTATGAAAGTGGAAATTCCAGTTTGTTAGAACTTCTTCTTTCTTCTTCCTGCCTTCCAGAGTTCATTAACCGTGCGGAATACATTTCGCAGGTTACGGAATATGACAGAAATATGTTGGAAGAGCTTGCTGAAACAAGTAAAACCATTTCTGAGAAAGAAGAACAGCTTTTGGAAGACCAAAAATACCTATCTTCTCTTCAAAAAGATTTGGATGAGAGAATCGATGCGGCTTCTGATGAGCTAACTAACTACAAGGCAAAATTAAAGAAAGCAAAGGAAGATGCAAAAAAACTAGAGGAAGAAGCGAAAAAGGAAGTAAAACCGGTTAAACCGGAAAAAGAGAATGCCGGCAAGGATTCTGATAAAGAATCCAGTGGTTCTTCCAATGATTCTTCCATCTCAGCCACTGCCTCAGATGTAGAACTTTTAGCCGCTCTGCTTGAATGCGAGGCAGGCACCTCCAACTATGAGGCGCTCCTTGCTGTTGGCTCTGTTGTGGTTAACCGCATGAAACATCGCAACTACCCTGACACCGTTCGCGGAGTCATCTACCAGAGTGGTCAATTCCCTCCGGCACACGACGGAAAAATCGACCGTGTATTAAAACGAGGAGTCAAAGCCTTATGCGTACAGGCTGCACAGGATGCGCTAGCTGGGAAGAACAATGTTGGAGACTGCTTGAGTTTTCGCGCATCCAGTTCAGGAAGACCTGGAACTGTGATTGGGGATAATGTATTTTTCTAGATTGTAAGGGTTCTACAACAAATGTTAATGTATAGCCGATATAAGACAGGGGATAAATCCGTTTTACAGATTTATCCCCTGTTCCTATCCATACTATTTTACACAGACACTATTTCATAGTTGGTTGTGTCAAAATATTTTTCACATGGTCAATTTCCTGCTGTGTTGCTTTAGAAGCTGGCACATAGTAGCTCTTTTCTCGAGCGATGTGATACAATTTTTCCTGTGACATTTCGCATTCATTACGTAGCTGTTTTAAGCATTGCTTCAATTCTTTGTTTTCTGTTTGTGGAATGATTTCTCCAAACATTTTTAATTCTCCGTTTACTCCTACAAGAGCATCGGAAACCATTGTTTTTTCATTCATCTTCTTTTCCTCCCTCTTATAAGAATTTCATTAAATCCTGTTTGTTTTTCATTGCTGAGTTTGCAGCATCCTGGAATAACTGTTTTACCTGTGGGTCTTGCGCTTGATTTGCATAGTCTGTCATTTTGCAGTGTGTTGTGTCATAACCAGTGATTAAATGACGTAAGTTTTGTAAATCTAAAACTGAGATTTCTGACATGTCTTTTTCCTCCTCATGGTTTCTTTGATTTTCATATATAGTATGTAGAATTGAAATTTGTTTTATACATTTTTATTTTTAATTGTTGCGTTAGGCATATACATATTTTTGGATAAATGTTGCCCATCTTTTTTCCTTTTTTAGGCAACTACAGCAGACCCTCTTGTTAGTGCCTATATTTTTTATAAAATATTTCTATTTTGTATTGTAACAAGACAATATTTTTATATATGCCTAATCACTTAGGCAACACACATGTAAAATATTTTCTATGACTAAACTACTTGCAGCTAACCTTGCAAAATTTCCTCTTTGCCTAAACTACTTGCAGCAAACCTTGCAAAATTTCCTCTATGCCCAACCCACTTGCAGCTAACCTTGCAAAATTTCCTCTTTGCCTAACCCACAAAACAAAAACGGCTCCGCATCACTGCAGAGCCTGTACAATCCAAAACTATTCATATTTAATTTCCATAAGCATAAGCCCATGTGCCGGTGCAGTAACCCCTGCTGCCTTGCGGTCTTTTGCTTCCAATATCTCTTTTACCTTCTCCGGCTCGTAGAAACCTCGTCCCACACGAATCAAAGTTCCAACAATAATACGTACCATATTATATAAAAAACCATTTCCGGTAATACGTATGGTAATCTCATTTCCATTTGTCAAAATATCCAAAGCGGTAATTGTACGAACCGTATTTTCTACATCTGTTCTCACATTGCAAAAGCTTACAAAATCATGCTCCCCAACCAGATAAGAAGCTGCCTTGCGCATTTTATCAATATCAAGCACATAGGATACAAAATAATTGGTCAGCCTTTTGGTCGGAATTGGAATCCTTGTATTAATAATATGATATTCGTATGTCTTACTACAGTCACAATATCTTGGATGGAAATCCAAAGGTACTTCCTCTGATTTTGTAATTACAATATCATCCGGAAGTCTTTGATTTAAAGCTACCGCAATCTTTTCCGCCGGAATCGTCGTCTTCGTGTCAAACACAGCCACATTTCCCATAGCATGCACACCAGAATCCGTGCGGCTTGCACCGATTATGAGAATCTCTTCTCCCGTCATTTTCGAGAGTGCCTTATTTAAAATCTCTTCAATGGTTATTCCGTTGGGCTGTATCTGCCAGCCACAGTAATTGGTCCCATCATAAGCAATCGTTAGTTTTATTCGTTTCATATCTTACCTGCCAACCAGCACCGCAACTACAAAATAAAGTATCATAACTGCGTATGCGATATAATCTTTTTTCTGATATACCAGGGGTTTCATCTTCGTGCGGCCTTCTCCCCCGCGATAACACCTTGCTTCCATTGCCATGGCAAGGTCTGTTGCGCGGCGAAATGCTGAGACAAACAGCGGTACGAGAATCGGTATCATCGCCTTTGCCTTTTGAATAATGTTGCCACTTTCAAGGTCTGCCCCTCTTGCAATCTGCGCCTTCATTATCTTATCCGTTTCCTCTAACAAAATCGGAATAAAACGAAGCGCAATTGACATCATCATTGCAATCTCGTGAACCGGTAATTTGATTTTTCTTAGCGGCCAAAGTAGTTTTTCTATCCCATCTGTCAAAGCATTCGGTGTGGTTGTAAATGTCATCAGCGAAGAGCCTAGAATCAGATAAATTAAACGCACCGTCATAAATCCTGCTGTACGAAGTCCTTCGTCTGTGATTTTCAAAATCCATGCTTCAAAAATTACAGTTCCTGTCTTTGTCAAAAACAGGTTAAAGAGCACCGTAATCATAAGTAACATAATCACCGGCCTTAAACCTTTGACAATGAACTTGAATGGAACTTTTGAAATATGGATGATACTTGCCAAAAATATAGTTGCAATCACATATCCCAAAATGTTCTGTATACAGAACAATGAAATCAAGAAAAGTAAGGTGCATACAATCTTGACTCGTGGGTCCAAACGATGCAGCTTACTATTAGCCGGATAATATTGCCCTATTGTAATATCCCTAATCATTGTTTCTCCAATCTATTTTTTCAGTGTCTGCGTAATTGTTTCTACTGCCTCTGAAATAGTGGTTGCCTGAGTATTCACCGGAATTCCCTTTTCAGCAAGTGCATGCATCATGTACGTCACCTGCGGTGCGGCAAGTCCTACCATCTCCAGTTCTTTATAATGTACAAATACGTTTTTCGGCACATCATCATACATTTTACTTCCCTTATTCATCACCACAATACGGTCCACATATTTTGCAATGTCCTCCATACTGTGTGACACAAGGATAACGGTCAGATTACCCTCTTTTTGCAAATGCGCAATCTGATCCAGAATCTCATCTCGACCTTTCGGGTCAAGTCCTGCTGTTGGCTCGTCCAATACTAGCACCTTTGGCTTCATCGCCAATACACCTGCGATTGCCACACGGCGCTTCTGTCCCCCTGACAAATCAAACGGCGAACGCTCGTAGTATTTTTCTGGAAGCCCAACGAGCTGCAATGCTTCCATTGCACGTTCCTTACACTCCTCCGCTGATAAGCCTTGATTCTTCGGTCCAAAGCAAACATCGGTCAAAACATCTATCTCAAACAATTGATGCTCCGGATATTGGAATACCAAGCCCACTTGATTGCGAAGCTGGCGG
Organism: Faecalimonas sp.; assembly: GCA_036307525.1. Lineage (GTDB taxonomy): Bacteria > Bacillota > Clostridia > Lachnospirales > Lachnospiraceae > Faecalimonas. Next base: position 7,641 of record JAXJXL010000220.1, on the reverse strand, counting down.
AGATTATATTTTTCACCGTAAATATTTTCCCCTTGATAATAAATCGCCCCATCTGTTGCTTTAATTAAACCATTCAAATGTTGAATTAAAGTAGATTTTCCAGAGCCGGTATGTCCGATAATTCCAACAAACTGTCCCTCGTAAATATCTAGACTGACATCCTTTAATGCATGCTTTTCGTATGCATTTCCCGGACTATAAATGTAATTGATATGGTCTACCTTTAAAAGCGGCTCCTTCAACGAGTGTTCGTCATCTGTTGACGCACCAGATTGTGGTTCTGGTTTCTCTGTTTCATCACCACATGGCGTCTCTATATCTATCGCCTGCCCATTCACTGTCCTTTCACATTTTGCTAAAGCTTCCACCAACTCTTCTGTGGTTAAAACAGCGTCCGGAATGTCATAGCCCTTTTTCTTTAATTCATGTGCAAGTAATGTCACTTGTGGCACATCGAGGCGATATTTCTTTAGAGTTTCTACCTGACTAAAAACCTCTTTTGTAGTGCCGTCCATCACAACATGTCCCTTATCCATGACAATGACACGTTCTGCTCCCACCACTTCTTCCATATAATGTGTAATTAAGATAACCGTTACCTTCTCTCTTTTCCGAAGCTCTTCAACGGTTCTTAAAACTTCTTTTCTACCATTCGGATCAAGCATTGCCGTCGGTTCATCCAAAACAATGCATTTGGGACGCATAGCAACAACGCCTGCAATTGCAACACGTTGCTTTTGACCGCCTGACAACTTATTAGGGGAATGATGACGATATTCTATCATCCCAACTGCAGACAGACTTTCCTCCACACGTTTCCATATTTCCTCTGTTGGCACACCCAAATTTTCAGGGCCAAATCCAACATCCTCTTCCACAACTGTCCCGATAATCTGATTATCCGGATTCTGAAACACCATACCTGCACTTTGGCGCACTTCCCAGATGTTTTCTTCGCTGCTGGTATCCTTACCATCTACCCACATGGTTCCACCAGTTGGAACCAGAATCGCATTCATATGCTTTGCAAGTGTGGACTTTCCGGAACCATTGTGTCCCAAAATGGCAATAAATTGCCCAGGTTCTATATCAAGATTAATCTCGTCAATGGCACGATGCACACCAATCACGTTACCTTCGTCGTCGTGCTTTTTATATTCAAAAATCAAATTGTCTGTCTTAATCATACGCATTGACGTGCTCCTTTCTGTGTTTTCATCATGCTTTATAATATCGCTTTTAACAATAAAAAACAATGTTTTTATGATTTTATTCTTTACAAAAGAAGCGACAAAAAGTCAATGGACTTTCGGCCGCTATTTTGCGTTTGCAATTCTAGATCACGTAAAATCTGATGTTTACTTATTTGTTTTTAACCATTTCTTTAAATATACTTCCAATTCATACGTTCCTGCAGAACACGTAATACCCAATTCATGATAATGAAATTTCTGAAGTATATATTTTTTCATGCTACGCATATCATCCAGACTACTATGCGTATATTGAACTTTGTGTGTTTCTACCACTTTAGATGGAATCTAATTCCTTCCAAACTTCTTCTGCAGATAACACTCTTCCGTTTTCTAAATCTTCAATTGCCTTATCCAATTTTGCCAAAACCGTACGCATAGCACAATCAACAGCGTATGATTCAGCATTTTTTATTGCTATTCCCATTCAAATCACTCCTTTTTAATAGTTATCTGTAGTTGCTAAAATTATAACACAGTTTCTACATATTATCTAGTTAATTGCAAAACTTTAATTCGAATTTCTTGGCAGAATTGCCCTGAAATTTAGATACACCGATTTTCTCGGTATATATGACATGTTTGAATGATTAAATATAATCCATGTCTTTTGCACGTGCATATGTATTCTACCATAATTATCCCGTTCCTTCAATTACGATTTTGCTTTTATTGACAAACATCCTCACAGACTTTACAATATGTAACAGCAATATTTTTATACAGAAAGGAAATAAATATTATGGCAAATCCAATTGTAACAATCGAAATGGAAAACGGGGATATCATGAAAGTGGAATTATATCCTGAAGTTGCTCCAAATACAGTTAACAACTTTATTTCATTAGTAAAGAAAGGTTTTTATAACGGCTTAATCTTCCACCGTGTCATTCGTGGATTTATGATTCAAGGCGGATGTCCGCAAGGAACCGGAACGGGTGGCCCTGGTTACCAAATCAAAGGTGAATTCCTTCAGAACGGTTTCCCAAATAGTTTGAAGCATGAACCAGGTGTTATCTCAATGGCACGTGCTATGCACCCAGATTCAGCCGGATCACAATTCTTTATCATGCATGAAACATCTCCACACTTAGATGGTTCTTATGCCGCATTCGGTAAAGTAATCGAAGGTATGGAAGTGGTAAATAAAATCGCAGAAGTTCCAACTGCTTGGGGAGATAAACCATTTGAAGCCCAAGTGATGAAATCTGTGACAGTAGATACACAAGGCGTAGAATATCCTTCACCGGAAACATGCTAATATTATTAGTTTTGTGTTGGTAAATATCCTATATGGGTATTTACCATCTTTTTTTGATGTCCATACCCAGAAAACATGAAAAACATTGAAAAAATGTTGGTTTTTTTACTTGAATTTCTATAAACATCATGATTCATCATAGAAATACCCATGATTTCGCAAAATCATGGGTATAGACAGCCTCCGCCTACTATATTATAGAAAGTCACAATTTTAAAACTTCAAGTTACTCTAAATTTAATATCTGTGACAACACTTCAATGATAATCTCATTCGTGCACGCCTTTGTATATCCCATGAAATGTAAAGAAATCTCATCCTGCTTCTGTGCCTCTGTCAAAGCATCATCATGCTTTGTCTCATCAATTAATTTAATAAGTTGAGGTGTCATCTCCTCATACATTTCAATCGTTGTCTCTGAAACTAATTTACGAAGTTCTTCTTTGGTTCTTGGTACCATATGCTCTCTCCTATCCGATATTCCTTACTTTAAAGTCTCTTTCCGCTTCTCGCTTCTGGTCTTTTTTCGCAATATCATCACGCTTATCGTATAATTTCTTACCTTTTGCAAGACCAATTTCCACCTTCACAAGGCTACCCTTTAGATAGACCTTAAGTGGTACAACTGCCATTCCTTTTTCTTTTATTTTTCCAAGCAACTTATTAATCTCTGCCTTATGAAGCAACAGCTTCTTTACGCGAAGTGGGTCCTTATTAAAAATATTCCCCTTCTCATAAGGACTTACATGCATACCATAAATGAATACTTCCCCATTTTCGATGCGGATAAATGCTTCCTTAATAGAGCATTTTCCCATGCGAAGCGACTTCACCTCAGTTCCATGCAGAGAGATGCCTGCCTCATAGGTATCTAAGATAAAGAAATCATGATATGCTTTTTTATTGTTTGCAATTAACTTAATCGATTCTTTTGACATCCTTGTCTATCCCTTTCTATGTAAACCATAGTCCCAGACCATCGGAGGCCAAGTGTCTGCAAGCAAACACTTAGTTCCAGCCCCTGTCTGTGACCCATGGCAATTATAATTCAAATTCAAAATCAATAGTTCTCTCCAGCCTGTTGGCGCCGATTACCCGCACCTCCACAGTCTGTCCAAGTTTATACGTTCTTCCCGTATGCTCTCCAACCATCTCATAGGTATCCTCTATATAATTATAATGGTCATCATACATATTTGTCACGTGAATTAATCCTTCAATCGTATTCGGAAGTTCGACATAAACTCCCCATTTTGTAATACTCGAAATCACGCCCTCAAATGTTTCCCCTATGCGCTCCGCCATATACTCAACCTTCTTGAGCTTGATGGTTTCTCTTTCCGCCTCTTCTGCCAGACGCTCTCTCTCACTGGATTTTTTTGCAACCTCAGTTAGAATAGCATCGTAATGCGCCCTTCGGTCATCATTCATTCTGCCACGCAGATTTTCCTTGATAATCCGATGGATTTGCAGGTCCGGATACCGCCTGATTGGGGATGTGAAATGACAATAATAGGATGCTGCCAATCCAAAATGTCCCGTGTTTTCCGGCGTATACCTTGCCTGTTTCATCGAACGAAGCGCCAAACGGCTAATCAATGCTTCCTCTGCAGTTCCCTCTACTTTGGCAAGTAATTTCTGAATCTCCTTTGGTCTCACTTCCTTGTTGGAAATGTGCAAAGAATGTCCGAAATTGTTGATAAATGTCGCAAGTTTTTTCACCTTATCTTCATCCGGCGATTCATGAGTTCGATAAACAAACGGAATCTCCTGCCAGAAATAATCCTCTGCCACCGTTTCATTGGCAAGAAGCATAAAATCTTCAATAATCTTCGTCGCCACATTTCTATCATAAGGCTTAATATCGATTGGTCTTCCATTTTCATCCAAGACCATCTTTGTCTCCGGAAAATCAAAATCAATAGAACCGCGCTTCTTTCGTTTTTCGCGCAAAATACCGGAAAGCTCTGCCATCAGTTCAAACATTGGAACCAACTGTTCGTAGCGTTCAATTTCATCCGCGTCTCGTTCTTCTAAAATCTTCTTCACGCTGGTGTAACTCATACGCTCGTCAATGCGTACCACCGTTTCCGCGATTGTATGGTCAATTACGACACCCTTTTCATTGATGGTCATAATACAACTAAGTGCCAGTCGGTCCACACCCGCATTCAAGGAACAGATGCCATTTGACAAGGTGTGTGGAAGCATCGGAATCACTCGGTCCACCAAGTACACACTTGTCCCACGTTTCACGGCTTCCCTATCCAGTGCACTGTTCTCCTGCACATAGTTAGTCACGTCCGCAATGTGAACACCTAAGATGTAGTTATTGCCATCTCGGGTAATGGAAATTGCATCGTCCAAATCCTTGGCATCTTCCCCATCAATGGTCACCATCTGCCAGTCGCGCAAATCCATACGCCCTGCCATATCAGCAATACTTACATCCTTTGCCACACGCTCCGCCTGATTTAATACCTTCTCTGGAAAACTGGTCGGCAAATCATAACCCTTGACAATGGACATAATATCTGTCCCCGGGTCATTGACATGGCCGATAATCTCTATAACTTTACCCTCCGGCTTCTTATTATCTCCACCATATTTTGTAAGCTCCACAACCACCTTGTGCCCTGTAATAGCTCCTTTGGAACGTTCCAATGGGATAAACACATCTTTTATGAATCTCTGATTGTCCGGTCTTACAAAACCAAAATTTTTACTCTTTTCAAAATATCCAACCAAGGTTGTTGTGCCATGAGAAAGCACCTTTGTAATCTTGCCTTCCTTTCGCTTTCCTGCCGGCGTTGCCTTAATCACAACCTCCACCTGGTCGTTATAAAAAGCGCCATTCATATCGTCCTCTGATATGAAAATATCTTCTGCCTCTCCTTCGATTGTCACAAAACCGAATCCACGTGCATGAGAGGTAAATGTTCCTACTAATCGCTTTGCTTCCCCTTTGGAATATTTCCCCTTGGAAGACACATGAACCTTCCCCTCTGCCTCAAGAGAATCTAACACCTTTTTCAGTTCATTTCTCTGCTCCTTCGGAACCTGCAATAGAATGGCAAGTTCTTTTAGCTTCATCGGTACATAAAATTCATCACAGATAAGTTCGTAGATTATCTTTTTTCTTTTTTCAAATGTCTGATCCATCCTATCACCCCCTAATAAAAAAACACCCTTACTATTTAAATAAGAGTGTTTCGTCATCTTTTCGTATTCCTAGTTAAATACTTTCAAGTTTAATGCAACTGCTAATAATACAAAAACAATTGCTGCGATTCTTGTAATCTTAACTAAAGCACCTTCCATAGAACGTCCTTTATTTTGTCCCCAGAAAGAACTAGAAGCACCTGCAAGTGAACCAAGTCCTGCTTCCTTACCTTCTTGAAGTAAAACAATCGCTACTAAAACGATACAGTCTATAACAAATAAAATTTTCAATACGATTTCCAAGATTTCCATTTTCTACACCTCCTGCGCATATAACAAAAGTATTTTAACACAAGAGGGCGCTAACTGCAAGTCTTTCTTACTTGTTTTTCAAAAATTTGTTGTAACTATTCAGAGCCCACCTCGAAAACACTTTGTGTTTCCTCAGTGTGGCGTATCCGCCAAATAAAATTTTTAAAACATACTCAAAAATACTAGTATTTTACGTCTGTTTATAAAATTTTACTTGGCTCTGAACAGTTACAAGCTCCTCCTCAATACGAAGTAACTGATTGTATTTTGCCACACGTTCCGAACGACATGGAGCACCCGTTTTAATCTGCCCCGCATTAAATGCCACTGCGATATCAGCAATGATGCTGTCCTCCGTCTCTCCTGAGCGGTGGGAAATGATGTTGCGATAGCCGGAGGTTTTCGCAAGTTCGATTGCGGCAAAGGCTTCCGTCAATGTTCCGATTTGATTTACCTTGATTAGAATTGCATTTGCCACCTTTCTGTCAATTCCCTTGCGAAGACGCTCCGTATTTGTCACAAATAAATCATCTCCTACCAGTTGTATCTTGCTTCCCAACCGCTTTGTCATAAGGTCCCAACCTTCCCAGTCTTCTTCGTCCATTGGGTCCTCAATGGAGATAATCGGGAATTCCGAAATCAACATTTCGTAGTAATCTACCAATTCCTCCGAAGAACGAATGACATCCTCTCCTTCGAATACATACTTTTTAAATTCCTTATTATATAGCTCAGAGGCTGCCACGTCCAACGTGATTGCCACGTCTTCACCGGCCTTATATCCAGCCTGTTCAATAGCCTTTACAATATATTGCAATGTTTCTTTGGCATCTTTAAGATTTGGAGCAAATCCACCTTCATCTCCCACTGCAGTATTTAAGTTTTCTTCTTTTAAGATTTTTTTCAATGTATGGTAAATTTCTGCACACATTCGAAGTCCCTCTTTAAAGCAGCAGGCTCCAACCGGCATAATCATAAACTCCTGAAAGTCTACTGTATTATCAGCATGCTTCCCGCCATTTAAAATATTCATCATCGGTACTGGCATTTTCATTGCAGAAGCGCCGCCCAAATAGCGATATAACGGAATATTAAGTGCATTTGCCGCTGCCCGTGCAACTGCCATTGACACTCCAAGTGTAGCATTAGCACCCAGATTCGATTTGTTTGCAGTTCCATCCAGCTTTAACATAATACCGTCTATTTCTGTCTGTTCAAATACATTTACCCCGACAAGCTCCGGTGCAATCTTTGTATTCACATTATCTACTGCTCTTGTAACCCCCAGTCCTCGGTATCTTTCCTCACCATCTCGCAGCTCAACCGCCTCAAACTGTCCAGTTGATGCTCCTGAAGGGACACTCGCCCTACCGTATATGTTTTCTCCTGCCAGCACTTCCACTTCCACCGTCGGATTGCCACGGGAATCTAAAATTTCTCTTGCGTAAACATCTGTTATTGGCAAATATTGGTACATGTTTTTTCTCCTCCTTGCCAAGATAGTATGCACGGTTTTTAGTATTTATATGTTGATTTTTCCAATTAGACCCCAAATAAAAAAGTGTCTTTGACACTTCAACTCCCCTGCCCCTCATTCTTGAGGGGTAGGGTTTTCTTTTTCCTCATTTTCCTTCATAATAGTAGTATGAATAT
>JAXJXL010000219.1:0-7423 GCA_036307525.1 Faecalimonas sp. | reverse complement strand
GCATCAAAAGAAGCTTCCGGTACAGGTAACATGAAGTTCATGTTAAATGGTGCTCCAACACTTGGTACTATGGATGGTGCAAACGTAGAAATCGTAGAAGAAGTTGGTATTGAAAACGCATTTATTTTCGGTTTAAGCTCAGACGAGGTTATCAACTACGAAAATAATGGCGGATATAATCCAATTGACATTTACTTTAACGATTGGGATATCAAACGTGTGGTTGACCAGTTAGTTGACGGAACTTATGCAAATGGAGATAGAGAATTATACAGAGATCTTTATAATTCACTTCTCAACACACAGAGCAGCGACAGAGCAGACACATACTTTATCTTGAAAGACTTCAGAAGCTATGCAGATGCACAAAGACGTGTGGAAGAAGCTTATAGAGATGAAGAAAAATGGTCAAGAATGGCTATGATGCAAACAGCTTCATGTGGGAAATTTACATCTGACAGAACAATCCAAGAATACGTGGATGATATCTGGAAATTGGATAAAGTGACAGTAACAGTATAGTCATGAAATTATATAGTCTGGACTTTAACGTAGTCCAGACTATTTTTTCTGTGTTGGCGTTTTGCTAGCATAAAAAAATAAAAAATTTTTGAAAAATGATATACCTTTTTTGCAAAAACACGCACTTAATATATAGAAGTATTTTTAACAACATAAGGAAAAGGGGTAAAAGAAGATGAACAGAATGAAGAAATCTGGTATAGCATTGCTGATGGCATTTATGCTATGTATTAGAGTAATTCCAGTGTATGCCGTAAATGCAAGTGATGATACTTCGAAGCCACAGATTGAAAGTGTGGTATTCCATGATGATGGAAAGACAGTAAAAGAATATGATGAGGTAAGTTTTACGGTCAAAAGCAATATTGCTGCAAGTGACATTTCTTATTTTATGGTGGGCTTTTCTACGGAAGATTATGGAATAGGTTCAATGGCTAGTTTTGAAGAAGTGGATATAAATACTTACTTGGTTAAAATAACAATTAGCGGATTTGTGGGACAGGCAGTTAGTGCTAATATTGATTTATATGATAAGAATTGGAATTTAGTATCTTATGCGTTAGATGATATTTCTTTCAAAGTAGAGGAAAATATTGCTGATGTTGAAGGGGAAATTACTCTAAGTAAAGACAATGTTGTCATAGACGAGGATGATTTCGTAGAAGGTGGAACAGGAATTTTCTATCAGGAAAAAGTCGAGGTTGCATTAACGATACAAGGAAAATACGCTGATGTTTATAGTAGTGCTTATGCTGAATATGAGTATGGAGCAATAAAAGGAAAAAACTCACTTTCACTACACTATGATGCCTCAAGTTCAACAGATACCGTAACCGTTTATAAGGGGGAAATTTTCTTTAATCAGTTTTCGGTAGCAGATGAATGTGTTATAGGAAACGTTTATTTGCAACGTACTGAAAATGGACATAGAGAACTTGTTCAATGTTCTGGGAAAACATTACAAGTTACAAGAGGATTTGAAGACCAAGAAGCACCACAATTGATTGATGTTTCCATTGACAGACAAGGTGAAACGATTAAGGATGGAAAGATTGTCATTACTGTAAAAACAACAGATAATGTGGCAATTGGTCAAGGCGACGAATATGATTATGTTAGCGTTGTGATGTGTTCTCCATTATTTTATGTTGATGTAGACCGATATTTTTCATTAGAATCTCAAGGCAATGATATATATACCGTGGAGATTGATTTGGATGAATGGTGGTTTTATCAATGTGAGTGGTTTATTTATAGCATTGCATTGTGTGATACTGTAGGAAATAAAACAGTAGTAAAATTAGGTCAAGACAGTCCATACTATTTCTATATTGAGAAGGATGGAGAATGCTTCAAAGAAGTATTCTCAAATCTCACACTCAATTTATTGGATAACACAGGGAAAGAAATCACAAGCGTGACAAAGGATATGGAACGCAGAACAACAATTGGTGATATATTAGACACAGAGTATCTTGATGGAACAAAAACAAACCTTGGTGAATTCTTAGGATGGTCTACGGAAAAAGATGGAAAAGTTCTAGATAAGGATACGCAGTTTTTAATACCATATGATTCTGAGAATACAACATTTGTGAATTTATATGAAGTATATGAGAAGGGAGAAACTGGCGAGACACCAGAACAGCCAACATTGGATTCAAAGGTAACAATCGTAGAAGATAAGAAAACAGAAGAAGCAGTTCAACAAGAAACGCAAAAGGTTGTTGCTGATATTGTAGCGGGAAATGTTTCAAATTCTGTTGTAGATGAGAAAACAGCAGAGAAAGTTACTGAAGCAATCAATAGTGGACAGACCGTAACGGCCGAGATTATTGTAAAAGAAGTAGAGCAGAATGAAATTGCTCAAAACGAACAGAACGCAATTGAAGAAAAAGTAACTTCAGTATTAGGAGCAGATGCTAAAGTGCAGTACTTGGATGTAGCGATTGTTCTTAAGGCTGGAGAAGAAGAACTCGGAACCTTAAACGAGTTAGAAGAAGAGATTACCATCACAGTTGCAATTCCAGAAGAGTTGAAAGCAGAAGGAAGAACATACAAGGTAATCCGTAACCACGATGGCGAGATTACAGTTCTGGACACGGTTGTAAATGAGGATGGAACGATTTCATTTAAGACGGACTGTTTTTCTACATATGCACTTGCTTATGCAGATGAAGAAGAAACAGGAATAAATCCTAATCCTGACAACAAGCCAACAACGGATGGTAAGAAGGATACAAACACAAATACCAATGCTAATACAAATCGGAGCGATAAGACGGCACCTGATGAACAAGGACCACAAACAGGTGATAACAGTTCAGTTATGATTTATGTAGTAATCTGTTTCGTAGCATTAGCGACAATTGTTGTAACAAAGAAGAAAAATTTATTTGCAAAATAATATAACTTAACTCACGGATGAGCCGTTTGGTTTTGCATAGCAAGGCCAACACGGCTTTTATCCGTTTTTTGAAAAAAATTGTGTGCAAAAATACGACGATACAAAACGATTGGTGGTATTATTAGAGATAGTAATATATAACATACATAGGAAAAGGCTAGAGAGAATGAGAAAAATCAAGAAAATACACAATCATTTCGAAGAAGAAAAATCAGTTTTATTTGAGGCTATTAACGCTTTTCAGAATGGAGAGGAGGATAAGGCTACCGTTATTTACAAATTGAGCAAACAGTACTGCTATAGCATGGTTTATCATCAGGTGTCGAAGTTTATTGAGCAGGACATTTTGTCTGGCGATACGAAGGCGATTGTAGAGGATGTTATGCAGGAACTCTACATGGAGTTCTTTAAGAGCATCTCCCAATTTCGAAACGAAGAACCAAACAGTTTCTATAAATGGATAATGGTAGTTTCAAATCGAATGGTTCTCCGTTATGTTGACAAAAACAAAATGGAGGTCTTGCAGAGGGAGCAGCGCCAAGAATATGGTGACGAATATGATATGAAAGCATTTTCGGATATAGCAGAAGACGAAGAACACAATCCTGAGTTTATACCGGACTCTGCTTTGGAGAAAAAAGAGTTTCAGAAATTGATGAAGAAATTTATCAAAAAACTTCCGGAAGAGCAGGCAGAAACGATTATCTATCACATTTATGGTGGACTGAAATATCAAGAAATAGCGGGTATCATGGGTGTTTCACTTGTTACTGTAAAGACTAGAATGCGTAAGGCAAAAGATTCCTTGCGAGAAATGATATCCGATTACGAAAAGAAAACCGGAACACGCCTGAGAGGAGTGGCACCACTGCCATTAATCGGTTTCTATTTGCGTGTTTATATGGAACACTCGAAACTACCAATGTCGGTGGATTTCAAACTGTTTAACCAAATCAGAAAAACGGTAGGACAGTCGGTATCGGCGATAGGCAGGTATATTGAGGCTCTTACAGAGGTAAATGGTGTGAAAGAAATTGTAGTAGGTGTTGTTGTGGCAACCGTGGTTAGTACAGGAACCGTTGAAGTGGTTCGTCATAAAGCACCGGAACCAACTGCGATTGTACAAGAACAAGAAGATGATACAGAGCAAGAGAAAACCGAGCAGGAGGAAACGAAAAAAGAAGAAACAAATCAGGAGCCACCTCAGTATCTGGTGGAAAATCACAAATATTTTATATATTGGGATAACAAAACAATTGACGTATCTTCCTATGTACATGAAGGGGATATTTATGAAGACTCTACCTATGGGAAGATGAAAAAATGGCTGGTTTGCGAGGATGCACTCTTACAATTACCACTTACTAGAAAAGTGGTTAATGGAAATAATGTGTATTGTTATGACGATGGAACAGACAAATATGAGTTTGTAATCAAGGGGACAAACTCTTATACAATCAATGGTGCTCCGTACAACTATGAGATGGAGGTAAAGGTGATTGATGGAAAGAATTATATCAATCCTTACCATTTGCAAAAAAACATGTTCGGGATGACTAATTTTATAGTTGGTGGAGGTTCCGGTGGAGACTTTGTTGCAATCAAGACAACGCAGTATCAGGCGCCAACGACGAATAATTCTACAACCCAATCATCTGGGCAGAATAATCAAGGTCCGACAGACCCAACTACTGCACCGGAGAACCAATCTCCTGGGAATGTAATTATGGGAAATATATCAAATAAGATTCCGCCACCAGGAGGATATAAGAATGGTGATTCGCATGCAAGCAGCCGTTTTGAGGGGATTGCAAATTTCTTAAGGAATCAAAAGGGTGGGGATTCCTTAGTGGTGAATGGTACTTCTCTTAATTATTTTGACAGTATCTATGTATCCTATATGAATGAAGACGATTCATGGATGTATTTGCGAATTGCAAAATGGATTACGTCTGCGAAGATAACGGAAAACCTTGAAGATCAGGTTTATATGTCCTTAGGCAGCACGCTATATTTAGTAATGGGAAGTATTTGTGGTGCAGGTGGAGACACCGGAATGCAGTTGTACCAGATGGTGTCCGATCTATTGTGGGAATATTACTATCCGGAAAATGTACCCACACAAGGGGTTGTTGAGGAAGATGTTCCGGGACTTAGTGTGACATTAACGCAGAGCCCGGAAGGTTTGGAAATCAGATATTTCGTAGAGTAATATAGAGATTTCAAAAGAACATATACCTTTTGCATAGAAAAACGCACTATATAATTAAGGCGTTATGAAAGGGTGACAGGTATGGAAGAAGATTTATATAAGGCAATACGATTGTTATTCGAGGATATTGAAGTCCCAGAATCAACAGACGAGGCCTGTATGGAGGCAATAAGGAAGTGTATTGCGGAGAAACAAAAACTGTGCCAGATGCGGGGATGTATGCAATAAAGGACCGCGCCGCGGGAGATAGACTTGCTAAGTGTGCCGAAATTTTAAAAACGGGACGTGAAAGTTTAAGTGTGACGATTTTGAAGTTTTGAGAAAATTATTTGAAAAAATTACGAAAAATGATATACCTTTTTTGCAAAAACACGCACTTAATATATAGATGTAATTTTTAACAACATAAGGAAAAGGGGTAAAAGAAGATGAACAAAATGAAAAAAATACTAACAAGCAGTATTGCATTGGTAATGGCAATGGTATTATGCTTAGGGGTATTTCCTGCGTATAAAGCAAACGCAAGTGACGCTGATATTCAATCGCAAACGGACAGTATCGCTGATGTGGAAGCAGAACTTACACTTGATAAGACAGAAGTAATTTTAGGTGATGAAGACATAATAGAGGACGAATGGGTATATGAAGAGTATTATCGACTTTATGCTGAAACTGTGCACATTACATTAACAGTACAGGGAAAGGTAGAATCCATTTATGGAAATGCTTATGTACAATTTGATTATCAAACGGTTTACATGGGTTATGATTCTTCAAGTTCAACTGAGGCGACAACAGTTTATAAGGGATTTGTTGTTATAAACCAATACACACCAGGAGATAAAGATTATGTATTGGATGAAATCTATTTGGTAAGAAACGACAATGGCGAGGAAGAGAGAGTTCAATGTCAGCCGGCAACCTTGAAAGTTACGAGAGATTTTGCAGACAAAGAATTACCACAACTGGAAAGTGTAAGTATTGACTATCAAGGTGAGACTATCAACACCGGACAAATAGTAATCTCAATTAAGGCAAGTGATAATGTTGGAATAGATGAAGACAATAGCGCTGTTAAAGTGAGACTGGCTACAACCTTGGAAGAATTGAAAGATTTAAAATTACACTATTACGAATACCAGACGCAAGAAGATGATGGCACATATAAAGTGGTTATCAATTTGAAGTATGAAGGAATTCCTCAATCAAAATGGTATATTGCAGAGATTAATCTTTACGATACTGTAAGAAATAAAAACATAATAGAATTTGGACAAGAATGCCCATACTATTTTTATATTAATCAAACAGAAGAATCAGGTAATACGCCGGATGGACCGGATGTAACACCAGAGCAACCAGATAACACACCAGAAAATCCTGATAATGGACCAGAGGAGACTATTGAAGAAATTACACCTGTAAAGGATGAGAAAACAGAAGAAGCAGTTCAACAAGAAACGCAACAGGTTGTTGAAGAAATTATTGCAGGAACAGTTGCAGATTCTGTTGTAGATGAGAAAACAGTAGAGAAAGTTTCTGAAGCAAGGAACAACGGAAAGACCGTAACATCTGAGATTATTGTAAAAGAAGTGGAGCAGAATGAAATTGCTCAGGACGAAAAGAATGCAATCGAAGAGAAGGTAACGGCTGAATTAGGAACAGATGCCAAAGTACAGTATTTTGATGTTTCCATCGTACTTAAGGCTGGAGACGAAGAACTCGGTACTCTTAATGAACTGCAAGAAGAAATCACTATTACGATTGCAATTCCAGAAGAGTTGAAAGCAGAAGGAAGAACATACAAAGTAATTCGCAACCACAATGGCGAGGTTACAATTCTTGATACTGTTGTGAATGAAGATGGAACAATCTCGTTTAAGACAGACAGATTTTCAACCTATGCTTTAGCTTATGCAGATAAGGAAGAAACAAATACAAATCCTGTCGTAAAACCTACTACACCATCAACTGATATAAAAGCACCACAAACAGGTGACAACAATTCAGTTATGGCTTATGTAGTAGTCTGCCTTGTGGCATTGGCAGCAATTGTTGTAACAAAGAGAAGAAAAGTATTTGCAAAATAAAATAACTTAACTCACGGATGAGCCGTTTGGAATCTATAGTGTTCTGAAACGGCTTTTATCTGTTTTATGAAAAGGTTCTAAGTCAATAGTTGGGGTGGGATTTTAACGAATCCCGCTCCATTGTTGCGTTTAAAGGCATTTTAGTGTTGCTATGCTCAAGTACCTGTTTTATTGCATGGCAAACAAACCTTC
>JAXJXL010000218.1:0-1880 GCA_036307525.1 Faecalimonas sp. | reverse complement strand
CCAAAGCATGATTTAAGAATCTGTCAATCAAGATTGGTCTGTCAGGTGTTACACCAACAGCTGCATTCATATATTTTGTCAAGTTTTCTGGATCGTAGACAACTTCCATTCCACGTCCGCCAAGTACGTATGAAGGGCGAACCATAACCGGATATCCAATCTTGTCAGCAATTGCAAGTGCTTCGTCTACATTGACAGCCATTCCGGATTCAGGCATTGGAATTTCCAACTTATCCATCATTTCGCGGAACAAGTCTCTGTCTTCTGCAAGGTCGATAACTGCAGGAGCTGTTCCGAGAATCTTCACGCCATTCTTTTCAAGGTCTGCTGCCAAGTTCAGTGGTGTCTGTCCACCGAATTGAGCAATAACTCCAACTGGTTTTTCTTTCTTGTAAATGCTGAGTACATCTTCCAATGTGAGTGGTTCAAAGTATAGCTTATCAGATGTATCATAGTCTGTTGAAACAGTTTCCGGATTACAGTTAACCATGATTGTCTCAAATCCAAGTTGTTTCAATGCTAATGCTGCATGTACGCAACAGTAGTCAAACTCAATACCTTGTCCAATTCTGTTAGGACCTCCACCAAGAATCATAACCTTTGGTTTGTCTTCGTTAATTGGATTCTTATCTTCAGCATTATATGTTGAATAGTAGTAAGCTTTGTCCTGTGTACCACTTACGTGTACCGGTTCCCAAGCTTCCTCTACTCCAAGTGCAATTCTCTTCTCTCTGATTTCTTGTTCTGTCACTTCCCAAAGCTGACTTAAATATTTGTCTGAGAAACCATTTTTCTTAGCAGAGATAAGTGCTTCATCTGAAGGCATTGCACCTTTGCATGCAAGCAAAGCTTCTTCCTCTTCTACTAACTCTTTCATCTGTTCAATGAACCATGCTTTCACTTTTGTAATGTTGTAAAGTTCTTCTACTGTTGCACCTTTGCGAAGTGCTTCATACATTAAGAAGTGGCGTTCACTAGATGGTGTAATTAACGCTTTTAATAACTCTTCTTTTGTTTTTGTGTCAAAATCTTTTGCATGTCCGAGACCGTAACGTCCTGTCTCCAGGCTTCGGATTGCTTTTTGGAAAGCTTCCTTATAGGTCTTACCGATACTCATAACTTCACCTACGGCTCTCATCTGAGTACCTAATTTATCTTCTACACCTTTGAATTTTTCAAATGCCCAACGCGCAAATTTGATTACCACATAGTCTGCATCCGGAACATACTTATCTAATGTACCGTATTTACCACATGGGATATCTACAAGTGTCAATCCTGAAGCTAACATTGCTGAAACCAAAGCAATTGGGAAACCTGTTGCCTTAGATGCAAGAGCGGAAGAACGAGAAGTTCTCGGATTGATTTCAATAATAATATCTCTATCTGTCTTAGGATCGTGTGCCCATTGTACGTTACATCCACCGATTACTTGAACAGAATCTACAATCTTATAAGACTTTTCCTGTAAACGTTTTTGTACATCTTCTGAAATTGTAAGCATTGGTGCTGAACAGAAGGAGTCACCTGTATGAACACCAAGTGGGTCAATATTTTCGATGAAACATACGGTAATCATGTTACCATCTGCATCACGTACAACTTCTAATTCTAATTCTTCCCATCCTAAGATGGATTCTTCAACTAATACTTGTCCCACCAAACTTGCTTGAAGTCCACGAGCACAAACAGTCTTTAATTCTTCTACATTATATACAAGACCGCCGCCTGCTCCACCCATGGTGTAAGCCGGACGAAGAACTACCGGATAACCAAGTTCGTCTGCGATTGCAAGAGCTTCATCTACTGAGTAAGCAACCTGGCTTCTTGCCATCTCGATTCCAAGACCGTCCATAGTATTCTTGAATTCAATTCTATCT
>JAXJXL010000217.1:0-2931 GCA_036307525.1 Faecalimonas sp. | reverse complement strand
TTTATACGAATGTGCTTTCTTACTGGTCTTGTTGTCGGTATAACTATCGCCACAGGAACATGTATGTGTTGTATAGCCTTCTGCCTTACAGGTAGCTTCCACTACTTTCTTTGTATAAGAATGCTCATGATTCTTTGGAAGTTTATCTAACTCTTTCTTATCCACATCTCCGCAGGACGCACACACTCTTTCTGCTTTACCTTTTTCCTTTGTGGTGGCAGCCTTTGTTGTATTCCATCCACCGTAACTGTGACCTGTAGCTTTTACCGTATCTGTTTTGTATGAATCTCCACACGCACAACTATTTAAAGTATAACCATCTTTCGCACAAGTAGCAGCAACCACCTTTGTTGTGTAAGAATGAATGTGATCTTTCGGAATTTCCACCGTTTCCGTTGTCTCGTTTTCCTTCTTCTCAGATTCTGTTTCTACCTCTTTATCCGTTGTTTCACTGCTTTCAACGGTTGTGTTGTCTTTTTTCTCTGTTCCTTTTTCCTTGTTGTTTTCTGTATTTTCACATGCTCCTAGTAGAATAGCAAGCATAATTGAAAATAAAAGTACCGCATATTTCTTTCTCATTTTCAATTTTCCCTTCCCCTTACGACATAGTATAAAAACTTGTGCCACTATTATATGCTTAAGATAACTAAAGTGCAAGGTCTTATTTGAAGAAAAAGACCTCCTTGATTATTCCGCCCAGAACGACAACTGCTTTGTTTATCGGTCTGACGTCTATACTACTCTACAAAATATCTAATTTCCATTCCTTCCAAACCTTGTGTTATGGTTACGGATAGTCCTGGAACGTCTTCCTCAACCACTCCTTGGGTAGGTACATTTTCCGGCTCTCCATACTGGCCAATAAGGTCTGTCACTAAATGATTTAACTGCATTCCATATTCGCCACCTGCCCCGCAGATACCTCCCATTACCTGATATAACGTAGTTGCAAGAGTACAATAGATTTCATATTCTTCCTCATTTGTTGCCGTCCAATTTGAAAGTCGCAAATACATCCAAGAATCATCTTCATTCATATACGAGACATAAATTCTATCAAAATAATTCAGCGATGTTTCATTAACAGTCAAATATGCTCCGCCTCTTTCGCTTTTCAGATATTCAGCAATGCCTTCAAATCGACTAGTCGCATACATATCACCATTCTTATATCCGCCCGGTGGTGGAATCTGAGTAGTGACACTTCCCATTATTGCATCCGCAGGAGATTGATTTTCCGACGTAGTTGCCCCACCCGTCTGTCCCTGATTATTTTGTCCAGACGACTGGTTTTGAGTAGTCGCGTTTGTCGAACCTTGATTGCTCGTTGTTGGAGGTTGATATTGCTTGGTCTTAATCGCAACGAAGTTCCCGCTGGAACCTCCACCTGCTATAAAATTCGTCATTCCAAACATATTTTCTTGCAAATGGTACGGATTTATATATTTCTTTCCATCAATCACTTCCACTTCCATGTCATAGGTATACGGAGCGCCATTGATTGTATATGAATTCGTTCCATTAAATACAAATTCGTATTTATCTGTGCCATCATCATAACAATACACATTATTTCCATTAACCACTTTCCTTGTCAGTGGCAATTGTAAAAGCGCATCCTCGCAAATCAACCATTTCTTGATTCGCCCGTAAGTAGGGTCCTCGTAGTAATCACCTTCATGTACATAGGCAGAAACATCTATTGTGTTACTATTCCAATAGATGAAATAAGTGTGATTCTCAACTGGATGTTCAATAACACCTTGTGGGGCTTGCTCCTGCTTATCCTTATCCTTTTCCGTATTCTCTTCCTGTTCCTCTACAATTGGAGTTGGCTCCGGTGTGGTAGACTGGTTATGCTGAATCACCCCGACAGTACCCGTACTAACCGCTGTAGCAACCACAACACCAACCACAATTTCTTTTACACCGTTTACCTCTGTAATGGCTTCTATGTACCTGCTTATCGTCGATACCGACTGTCCTACCGTTTTTCTAATTTGATTGAACAATTTGAAATCCACCGACATTGGAAGTTTCGAGTGTTCCGCATAAACACGCAAATAGAATCCGATTAATGGCAGTGGTGCCACTCCTCTTAGGCGTATTCCGGTTTGCTTTTCATAATCGGATACCATTTCTCTCAAAGAATCTTTGGCCTTACGCATTCTGGTTTTAACCGTCACCAAAGAAACGCCCATAATATCCGCTATTTCCTGATATTTCAGCCCACCATATATATGATAGATAATAGTTTCTACTTGCTCTTCCGGAAGTCTCTTGATGAATTTCTTCATTAATTTCTGAAATTCTTTTTTCTCCAACGCAGAATCTGGGATAAACTCGGGATTATGTTCTTCGTCTTCTGCTATATCCGAAAATGACTTGATGTTATATTCATCGCCATATTCTTGGCTCTGCTCCCTCTGCAAGAGCTCCATTTTGTTCTTATCAACGTAACGGAGCACCATGCGATTGGAGACCACCATAATCCATTTGTAGAAACTGTTGGGCTCTTCGTTTCTAAACTGAGAAATGTTCTTAAAGAACTCCATGTAGAGTTCTTGCATAACATCTTCTACAATTGCCTTAGTGTCGCCGGACAAAATATCCTGGTCAATAAATTTCGACACCTGATGATAAATCATGCTATAGCAATATTGTTTGCTCAATTTGTAAATAACGGTAGCCTTGTCCTCATTACCATTCTGAAAATCGTTAATCGCCTCAAATAAAATTGACTTTTCTTCTTCAAAATGGTGGTGTATTTTCTTGATTTTTCTCATTCTTTTAGCCTTTTCCTATGTATGTTCTATATAACTATCATTATAATACCACCAATCGTTTCTTACGTCATATTTTCACATACAATTATTTTTTTCATAGGCTCTAAAATAAATGTTGGGGTGGATGATTTTAAATAATCATCTA
>JAXJXL010000216.1:0-2149 GCA_036307525.1 Faecalimonas sp. | reverse complement strand
CTCGAAACAAACGGTAAATTCATAAAGAATGATAAGATTTCATTTATTACCACAGAAATGCTGATTGTTGGATGTGATATCGGAAGCGAGATGCATTTTATCAGAGCAATTGATAATCGTGGGATAGAGATTAGTAAAGCTCCTTTAGGATTTACAAATGACAAAGTTGGTTTTGAAAAGGCAAAACAATGGATGTTAGAATTAGCAGCTCAATGCGGTAAAACACAGATTGTATTAGGCCTTGAACCAACAGGTCACTATTGGTTTGCACTTGCAACGTGGCTTATTTCACATGGAGTAAGTGTTGTACAGGTGAATCCATATGCAGTGAAGCAAAGTAAAGAAATAGAAGATAACAGTCAGTTGAAGGACGATAGGAAAGATCCAAAGATTATAGCAAATCTAGTAAAAGATGGAAATTATGGGATGCCTTATCTTCCGGAGAAGCTTTATGCTGATTTAAGACGATTTTCTATGTTTCATGATCAATTAACAGAAGACAGAATCAGATATATCAATCGTCTCCATAGAGAATTGAAGATATATTTTCCAGAGTATGTAAATGCTTTTGGAAAACCGGAAGGTACATTTGCACTGGAATTATTAAAAGTAGCACAAATTCCAAAAGATATCGTAATGCTTGGTGAAGAAGGTATACGAGATGTATGGCACAATGCAAAACTAAGAGGACGCGGTTATAACAGAGCTAAAGAAATCGTAGAATACGCAAAGACAAGTGTTGGGGTAAAGGAAGGAATGGAAGCAGGAAAGTCAGCAATCAAATGGAATGTAACAATGATTCTTGAGATAGAGCAGGAATTAGCAAAAGTTGAAGCTGAATTACATGAGAAATGTAAAAAGATTCCAAATGCAGAGAATCTACTTGAAATTAAAGGAGTTGGTGAAAACATTTTAGCAGGTATAATAGCTGAAATGGGAGATATAGAACGATTTGATGATGCAAAAGAGATTCAGAAACTAAGTGGATTAAGTCTGGTTGCAAGCAGTTCAGGAAAGCATAATGGGCAGACAAGAATCAGTTATAGAGGGCGCAAAAGGCTGAGATATTGGCTGTTTCAAGCTGCGAAGTCTGCTGTTGCACATGCAGATGAATATAAACAATTGCATGAGTATTACACAACAAGGACGAATAATCCATTGAAAAAGAAGCAGTCGCTGATTGTAATAGCATGCAAGATACTACGAGTAATCTATGCGATAATAAAAACAGGAGCAAAGTACAATCCTGAAAAAATGCTAAGTGATATCAAACGACCAAAAGTGAAACAAGAACAGATGGCTGCATAAAAGCAAAAAATTCCAGAATCCTGATGAATATCTGAAAAGTCAGGGGTTCATCAGGGTTCTGGAAAAGGTAACCCGTAAACGATGAAGACTGACTTCATTGGCACAAGAACAACTGGAATATATAGCAGTAAAGCGTCCACTGAAAAATCAGTACTGCAATAAAAAAAGTTGGTCAGTAACAATCAAAAGAAAAACAAGAGCTGTAGCTGATAGATTTTTTTCGTGAGGCATGACCTTGTTGAGGAGCATAGTCAGCACTCAGTGTATGATAGATGGGACGAAGGAAGTTGAGACATGATCTCCATAGACACGGAAGATTCATCATCATAGTTGAACAGAGGGAAAATAGCCTTTATATAACTAAACAAAGAGGATGCTTTTAAAACTATACCCAAAAGTCAACTATTCGGTACTAGATACTACGAATATCATCACTAATAGCTCTGTTTTGAGGAAAATAAAAATACGTTAAAGCCTTGAAAAAACAATATTTTCGGGCTTGACAGAATAGGAAGAAAAATAATGAAAACAAAAATAAAACATGACTATAAAACAATTCTTTCATGTAATCATACTATATCATTAAATACATGGGAAAGTGGGATAAATAATAATATTATTATTGTCGGGTCGCCAGGTTCTGGGAAAACAAGAAAATTTATAAAGCCTAATATTTTACAGAAGAATACAAGCTATATAATAACGGATGTTAAGGGAAATTTAATAACGGAGTGTGGAGAAATATTAACTAATAAACAAGATGAAAATGATTGCGAGTATACTATAAAAGTTCTTAATTTGATTGACCCCTCAAAATCAATGCATTACAATCCATTTGCAT
>JAXJXL010000215.1:0-6503 GCA_036307525.1 Faecalimonas sp. | reverse complement strand
GATAAGATGAACGAGGAAATGAGACCACAAGCTGTAAAACACATTGAAACAAGATTAGTTCTTGAAGCAATCGCAAAAGCTGAAAATATCGAAATTTCTGAAGAAAAATTAGATGCAGAACTAACAAAGATGGCTGAAATGTATCAAATGGAAGTTGATAAATTGAAAGAATACATGGGCGAAAACGAAAAAGAACAAATGAAAGCTGATATGGCTGTTCAAGAAGCAGTTACATTATTAGTTGACAGCGCCGTAGAAGAATAGAATTTAAGGGAGGCATGTTCATGAGCGTAATACCTTATGTCATTGAACAGACAAGTCGTGGAGAACGTTCTTACGACATTTATTCTAGATTATTAAAAGAGAGAATTATTTTCTTGGGAGAAGAAGTAAGTGATGCTTCAGCAAGCGTAATTATCGCGCAATTACTTTTCCTAGAAGGCGAAGACCCGGAGAAAGATATTCATCTGTATATTAACAGTCCGGGAGGTTCTGTTACAGCTGGTATGGCTATTTATGATACTATGCAATATATCAAATGTGATGTATCTACAATCTGTATCGGAATGGCAGCAAGTATGGGTTCCTTCCTACTTGCAGGTGGTGCGAAGGGTAAGCGTTATGCACTTCCTAATTCTGAGATTATGATTCATCAGCCGTCCGGCGGAGCAAAGGGACAGGCAACAGAGATTAAGATTGTTGCAGAACATATCTTAAAGACAAGACAAAAATTGAATCAAATCCTTGCAGAAAACACAGGACAAAGTATAGAAAGAATTGAAATTGATACAGAACGTGACAATTTCATGTCTGCACAGGAAGCAAAAGAATACGGTTTGGTAGATGAGGTAATTACCAGCCATTAATGAAAACGAGGGGGATGTTCTGGTAAAAGGAGCAGCCCCTTTACGCTTGAAAATGAGGAGAGAGTATGGCAGGAAAAAAAGGTGAAGATGTCGTTGTAAGATGTTCGTTTTGTGGCAAAACACAGGCACAAGTACGTAAACTGATTGCAGGGCCGAACAGTACATTTATCTGTGATGAATGTGTGGAGGTCTGTGCAGAGATTATCGACGAAGAATTTGATGTAGAAGAAGTTAATCCGGTGGCAGAGGATATTAATCTCTTAAAGCCAGAAGAGATCAAGGCTTTCTTGGATGATTATGTAATCGGACAAGATGAGGCGAAAAAAGTTCTTTCAGTCGCTGTTTACAATCATTACAAAAGAATCCTTGCTGGAAAAGACTTGGGAGTAGAATTACAAAAGAGCAATATTTTGATGTTAGGACCAACCGGTTGCGGGAAGACATTGCTTGCACAGACACTGGCTAAAATCTTAAATGTACCATTTGCAATTGCAGATGCGACAGCACTTACAGAGGCTGGTTATGTTGGTGAAGACGTAGAAAATATTTTATTAAAGGTAATCCAGGCAGCAGACGGTGACGTAAAACGTGCTGAATATGGTATTATCTATATTGATGAAATTGATAAAATCACAAGAAAATCTGAAAATCCATCCATCACTCGTGATGTTTCAGGAGAAGGTGTGCAGCAGGCGCTTCTTAAAATTATCGAAGGAACTGTGGCATCTGTACCACCACAGGGCGGTAGAAAGCACCCACACCAAGAACTGATTCAGATTGACACTACAAATATTTTGTTTATTTGTGGTGGAGCGTTCGAAGGCATTGAAAAGATTATTGAGAATCGTCTGGACCGCAAATCTATGGGATTTAATTCCGAGATTATGGGGAAGGCTGAGAAGAGAAACGGTCAACTGCTGAAACAGATACTACCACAAGATTTAATCAAATTTGGCATTATTCCGGAGTTGGTAGGTCGTGTTCCGATTAATGTAACATTAGACACACTTGACCGAGAGGCATTAATTCGTATTTTGACAGAGCCTAAGAGTGCTATTGTTAAACAATATAAGAAATTGTTAGAACTTGACGGCGTTGAGCTGGAGTTTGAACAAGAAGCGTTAGAACAGATTGCAGACATTACTTTAGCGAGAAAGACAGGAGCAAGAGGACTTCGTGCAATTATGGAAAATATCATGATGGATACCATGTATCATGTACCATCCGATGATTCCATTAAATCTTGTTTGATTACAAAAGAAGCGGTATTAGGAAATGAAAAACCGCTTTATAATTCCAATACAATCGCAACACAGAGTGCGTAAATAGGGAGCGGGTACAGAGACTGTATTCGCTCTTTGTATGTTAGGAGAAAAAAAGATGGAAAAACAAACGATTAGCATGCCAATGGTTGCCCTTAGAGGTATGACAATTCTGCCGGAAATGGTGATTCACTTTGATGTGAGCAGAAAGCGTTCCATTCAGGCAGTACAGAAGGCAATGCAAGGAAAAGAACAGAAAGTGTTTCTCGTTGCACAACGGGAATTGAGTATAGAAGAACCTACACAGAAGGATGTTTATGAAATCGGTACGATAGCTACAATCAAACAGATTGCAAAAATGTCCAAGGATATGTACCGTGTATTGGTAACAGGTCAAGAACGTGCAAGACTTGTGCAGATTACGGAGGAAAATCCGTATTTGCAGGCAGAGGTGGAAACAGTAGAGGATTATAATGATTATGAGCCAGAGCGCTTGAATGAGATGCCGGAAGCAAAGGCGCTGCAGGAGATATTCTTTGAGTATTCGTTGAAAGGCGGCAAGATTCCAAAAGAGGTAGCAGCGCAGATTGCAGATATCAAAGAATTTAAAGGCTTGGTGAACAAGATAGCCTCAGTTCTGCCATTTGATTATCTCAATTTGCAGGATATTCTGGAGGAAAATGATTTGTATAAACGTTGCGCACTCTTAAGCTTTAAGATAGCCAATGAAATCGCTGTGCTATCCATGAAGGAAACCATTCAAAGCAAGGTAAAAGAGCGCATGGACAAGCATCAGAAAGAGTTTATCTTAAGAGAACAGATGAAAGTCATTCGCGAAGAATTAGGAGAGGAAAATCTAGTTTCGGATGCAGAGGAATTTGCGGATGCAACTAATAAATTGGAAGCCACACAGGAAGTCAAAGATAAGTTGATGAAGGAAATCCATCGCTTCAAAAGCGCAATGCAAAATTCAGCAGAAAACGGAGTTACCCGCACCTATATTGAAACCATGCTGGAAATGCCATGGGATAAGATGGCAGAAGACACCGTAAATATTGAAGAAGCGAAACGGATTTTGGATGAGGACCATTATGGTCTTGAAAAAGTAAAGGAACGTATCTTGGAGTTCCTCGCAGTGCGCACCTTAACACAAAAAGGCGAAAGTCCAATCCTATGTTTGGTGGGGCCTCCGGGAACTGGGAAGACCTCCATTGCGAAATCCTTATCCAAGGCACTGAATAAGCCATATGCAAGGATTTCCTTGGGTGGTGTCAGAGATGAGGCGGAAATACGTGGACATCGAAAAACCTATGTGGGTGCCATGCCTGGCCGTATTGCCAATGCATTAAAAACTTCAGGTGCAAAAAATGCGTTAATTTTGTTAGACGAGATTGATAAGGTGAGCAATGACTATAAAGGCGATACATTTTCAGCCCTATTAGAGGTTCTGGATAGTGAGCAAAATGTGAAATTCCGGGATCATTATTTAGAAGTGCCATTAGATTTATCAGAAGTACTGTTTGTGACAACAGCGAACACATTACAGACCATTCCAAGACCACTTTTAGACCGTATGGAAGTCATTGAAATTAGCAGTTATACGGAAAATGAAAAACTCCATATTGCTACCAGACATTTGGTGCCAAAGCAGCTGAAAAAACACGGATTAACAGACGAGCAATTGAAGATTACAAAAGGTGCAATCTGGAAAATGGCGGGAAGTTATACCAAAGAAGCAGGCGTAAGGCAACTGGAACGTACCATTGGGGAAATATGCAGAAAAGCTGCAAGAGAGATTTTGGAAGAAGGAAAGACATCTATCCGAGTGACGGAACGTAATCTGGAAAAATATTTAGGAAAAGAAAAATTCCGCTGTCATATGATTAATCAGACAGATGAGGTTGGAGTTGTTCGTGGGCTGGCATGGACAAGTGTAGGAGGCGACACCTTGGAAATAGAAGTCAATATTATGCCGGGAAAAGGTGAAATACTATTGACAGGTCAGCTCGGAGATGTTATGAAAGAATCAGCGAGAGCCGGAATTAGTTACATTCGTTCCGTAGGTAAGGAATTTGAAGTGTCAGAGGATTTCTTTGAAAAACATGACATTCACATTCACATCCCTGAAGGAGCAACACCAAAGGATGGCCCGTCGGCGGGAATCACTATGGCGACTGCCATGTTTTCTGCAATCACAGGGAAGAAAGTTCGTGCGGATGTGGCAATGACAGGTGAAATCACCTTGCGCGGAAGAGTGCTCCCGATTGGCGGACTGAAAGAAAAATTACTGGCTGCCAAGAATGCAGGTGTAAAAACAGTGCTTGTTCCGGAAAAGAATATGCGCGATGTGGAAGATATTTCAGCTGAGATAACAAAAGGATTGGAAATTGTACCAGTAAGCCATATGACAGAAGTTTTAGAAAAGGCATTGGTATGTGAGGACTAGAATATGAAGATTAAAAATGTGGAATTAGAAATTGTTTGCGGAATTACAAGTAGGCTGCCGGAGACAGATAAAGTAGAGGTTGCATTTGCAGGGAAATCAAATGTAGGGAAATCTTCTTTGATTAATGCGCTGATGAATCGAAAAGCGCTTGCAAGGACATCTGCAACACCGGGGAAGACCCAGACAATTAACTTTTACAATGTAAATGATGTGATGTATCTGGTGGATTTGCCGGGATATGGTTATGCCAAGGTTTCCGAACAGGAAAAAATCAAGTGGGGGCAACTGATTGAACGATATCTGCATACATCTAAACAGTTAAAAGCAGTGTTCCTATTAATTGATATCCGCCATGATCCGTCTGCAAATGACAAGATGATGTATGAGTGGATTGTTTCCCAAGGCTATCATCCAATTATCATTGCTACGAAGCTAGATAAATTAAAACGCAGCCAAGTGGCAAAGCATGTGAAAATGATAAAGGAAGGATTAAAACTCCTTCCTGGTACAACAGTGATACCTTTCTCGGCAGAAACGAAACAAGGTCGAGAAGAGATTTGGGAACTGATGGATAGTTATCTGCAAGAAGAAACAGAGGTGGAATAGATGGAAAATACACGTCCATACTGGAAAGTGATAGTCAGTCTCGTATTCAGCTTGCTGGCAACAGCCTTTGTTGTTGGAGTCGGTGTAGCATTAATTCGATTTCTGATGCCGTTTGTAATTGGTTGGATTATATCATGTATTGCCAATCCGGTAGTATGCTGGTTGGATAAGAAATTGAAAATTCAAAAGAAGTTTGGCTCAGCCATTATGATTGTTCTAGTAATTGCTGCAGTTGTAGGAGTATTGTATTTGTTTGGCAGTGTGATTGTCAGGGAAATGGGTGGATTGGTAGCCAATCTACCGGAAATGTATGAGGAAATTGAACTGCAGCTCAAGGAAATTGCAAGCAATCTTGCCGGATTTTTTGAAAAACTACCAGATGGTATACAAAATGGCTGGAATACGCTTGTGTCAGGTGTAGGAAGTGCGACGGGAGGCTGGGTTGAAACGATAAGTAATCCGACGGTTTCATTGGTTGGCGACATTGCTAAATCCATTCCTACCGCTATTATCGGAACCTTTGTTACAGTTCTGTCAGCCTATTTTTTTGTGGCAGACAGAGAGAGTGTGGTTTTATGGTTTAAGAAAGTGATACCTCAATCTGTATATAAGAGACTCTCGATGGTAGTAACCAACTTTAAATTCTCTGTGGGAGGGTATTTTAAAGCACAGTTCAAGATTATGGGAGTTGTGGGTGCCATTTTGTTAATTGGCCTTAGTATCCTAAGAATCAAATATGTGATTGTTCTTTCGATTATTATTGCATTTTTGGACTTCCTGCCATTTTTAGGAACAGGAACGGCCTTTGTACCTTGGTGCGTCTATACCTTCCTAGTTGGCGACTATAAGCGATTGATTTTCTTGGTTGTGCTATATGCCACCACGCAGATTGTGCGTCAACTGATTCAACCAAAGCTGGTAGGAGACGAGGTAGGATTAAAACCGCTTCCGACTTTGGTGTTTATCTATATTGGTTATCGATTAGGCGGCGTGCTTTGGATGATTCTTGCCGTACCAATAGGTATGATTATCATTAATATGGTGAAGGCCGGAGCATTTGATTATATTATTAATGATGTGAAGATATTGGCAAAAGGAATTAAAGGTTTAAGGGAATAAGTAAAGTTGTATTTGTAATATTTTGGTAAATGTGTTACAATATGCCAAGAAAGTTAGAAACGAGGAATTCAAAATGAATGGTAAATACGATGGAATGGCAATTGGTGTGTTTGAATTGGATAGCGAATGTGCATGCTTCGTTGCATTGGATGCAGCGGCAAAAACAGCCGATGTCAAGATACAATCCGTAGAGAGAAACCGTCT
>JAXJXL010000214.1:0-5314 GCA_036307525.1 Faecalimonas sp. | reverse complement strand
GGTTTACGGCAGAGATTTCGATGACGAGCCGATTGAACTGAAGACCGTCATGGGTGAGATGGGTGAGATTACATTTCGCGGTCAGGTTACCAGTTTTGATACCCGTGAGATTCGAAACGAAAAGACCATCGTCATGTTCGCAGTGACCGATTTTACAGATACCATTATGGTGAAGATGTTTGTAAAAAACGAACAGCTTGCTGTGATTTTAGACGCTATCAAAAAGGGTGCTTTTCTAAAAATTAAAGGCGTAACAACCATTGATAAATTTGATCATGAGCTGACCATTGGTTCGGTTACCGGAGTGAAAAAGATTCCAAGCTTTGTAACCAAACGCAAGGACACGGCTCCTGAAAAACGTGTGGAGCTTCATTGCCATACCAAAATGAGTGATATGGATGGAGTGTCCGATACGAAGGCAATTGTGAAACAAGCCCATGACTGGGGTCATAAGGCCATTGCAATTACAGATCACGGTGTGGTGCAGGCGTTTCCGGATGCAAATCACTATATTATGGACGATTTGGATAAAGAGGATCCATTTAAGGTTATCTATGGTGTAGAGGCTTACCTTGTAGATGATTTAACAGACATTGCTGTGAATGCAGGGAAGCAGACTCTGGATGATACATATGTGGTATTTGATATCGAGACAACCGGATTTAGCTCGGTGGAAGACCGTATCATAGAAATCGGTGCAGTGAAGGTGAAAAATGGCGAGATTATCGACTATTACAGCACCTTTGTAAATCCGGCCATTCCGATTCCATTTGAAATCACGAATCTGACCAGCATCACAGATGAGATGGTGGTAGATGCTCCGAAAATCGACGCGGTTTTGCCGGAGTTTTTAAGCTTTGTAGGTGATGCGGCTCTGGTTGCCCACAATGCAGGCTTTGACGTTGGTTTTATCGAGCAGAATTGTAAGAACTTAGGGTTAGGGTGCAAGTTTACTTACTTAGATACAGTGGCTTTGGCCCGTGTACTTTTGCCAACGCTGTCGAAATATAAATTGAATATTGTAGCTAAAGCGCTAGGCATTTCCTTAGAAAATCATCACCGCGCAGTGGATGATGCCAAGGCAACGGCAGAAATTTTTGTGAAGTTTGTGGAAATGCTGAAAGAACAAGAGATTACAACACTTGCAGCGGTGAATCAATTTGGTGCGGCAAATCCGGATGCCATTCGAAAGATGCCGACCTATCACGCAATAATTTTGGCAAAAAATGATGTGGGACGAGTGAATCTCTATCGTTTGATTTCCATGTCCCATTTGACCTACTATGCAAGAAGGCCACGAATCCCGAAGAGTGAATTTTTGAAGCTACGGGAGGGACTGATTATCGGTAGCGCCTGTGAGGCGGGTGAATTGTATAGTGCTATATTAGATAATAAATCAGAAGAAGCCATTGCAAGACTTGTGAATTTCTATGATTATTTGGAAATTCAGCCACTTGGAAATAACCGATTCATGATTGAAAGCGACAGACACGAGAACATTCAATCAGAAGAAGATTTAAAGGATATTAATCGACGAATTGTAAGACTGGGAGAGGAATTTCATAAGCCGGTTGTTGCGACCTGCGATGTACATTTCCTAGAGCCGGAGGATGAGGTATACCGAAGAATTGTTATGGCAGGGCAAGGATTTACGGATGCAGATAATCAGGCACCGTTGTACCTTCGCACCACCGAGGAAATGCTGGAAGAGTTTGCTTACCTTGGTTCTAAGAAGGCATATGAAGTGGTTGTTACTAATACCAATCTGATTGCAGACCAGATTGAGAAGATTTCTCCGGTAAGACCGGATAAGTGTCCGCCGGTGATTGAGGATTCCGATAAGCAGCTTCGAGACATTTGTTATAACAAGGCCCATAGCATGTACGGCGAAGAATTGCCACCGATTGTAGTGGAACGTCTGGAGAGGGAGTTAAACTCCATTATCTCCAATGGATTTGCCGTAATGTATATTATTGCCCAAAAGCTGGTGTGGAAGTCGGTGGAGGACGGTTATTTGGTAGGTTCCCGTGGTTCCGTTGGTTCTTCTTTTGTAGCAACTATGGCTGGAATTACGGAAGTGAATCCGCTTAGTCCACATTATTATTGTACCGAGTGTCACTACAGTGATTTTGAGTCGGAAGAAGTAAGAAAATATGCCGGTGGCTGTGGATGGGACATGCCGGATAAGAACTGTCCGGTTTGCGGAAAACCGCTTGTGAAAGACGGATTTGACATCCCATTTGAGACCTTCCTTGGATTCAAAGGGAACAAGGAACCGGATATTGATCTTAACTTTTCCGGGGATTACCAGAGTAATGCCCATAAATATACGGAAGTTATCTTCGGTGACGGTCAGACCTTCCGCGCAGGTACTATCGGCACCTTGGCTGATAAGACCGCCTATGGCTATGTGAAAAATTATTATGAGGAGCGAAATCAGGGAAAACGAAAATGCGAGATTGAACGTTTGCTTCAGGGATGTGTTGGAATCCGTAGAAGTACGGGACAGCATCCGGGTGGAATCATCGTACTGCCAATCGGTCAGGACATTAATTCCTTTACACCGGTGCAACATCCGGCAAACGATATGACAACAGATATCGTAACCACACATTTTGATTATCACTCCATTGACCATAACCTGTTGAAGCTTGATATTCTCGGTCATGATGATCCTACCATGATTAAGATGTTAGAGGAATTAGTAACCGAGATGACAGGCGAACCATTTGTGGCAACCGAGATTAAGTTAGATGACCAGGGAGTCATGAAGCTCTTTGCTGATACCAGTTCCCTTGGAATTACACCGGAAGACATTGGAGGATGTCCGGTTGGCTGTCTTGGAATTCCGGAGTTCGGAACAGACTTCGTTATTCAGATGGTTGTAGATACGAAACCAAAGACCTTGTCAGACCTTATCCGTATTTCCGGTCTGTCTCATGGAACAGACGTATGGCTGAACAACGCGCAGACCTTGATACAAGAAGGAAAGGCGACGATTTCAACTGCAATCTGTACCCGTGATGATATCATGACCTTCCTGATTAACAGCGGAATGGAAAGTGAGACCTCCTTTAAAATCATGGAGGATGTCCGTAAAGGAAAGGTTGCCAAAGGGAAATCAGGTAAGTGGTCGGAATGGAAAGAAGATATGCTTGCCCATGGCATACCGGATTGGTATGTGTGGTCCTGTGAGCAGATTAAATACATGTTCCCGAAGGCCCATGCGGCAGCTTACGTTATGATGGCGTACCGTATTGCCTATTGTAAGGTGTATTATCCGTTAGCTTATTATGCAGCATATTTCAGTATTCGTGCTAACGCATTTTCTTATGAACTCATGTGTCAGGGCAAGGAAAAATTAGAATACTATATCCGTGATTATAAGAGACGCAGCGATAGCTTATCCAACAAGGAGCAGGATACCCTGAAGGATATGCGCCTTGTGCAGGAAATGTATGCCAGAGGGTATGAATTCCTGCCAATCGACCTTTATAAGTCGAAGGCAACCAAGTTCCAGATTGTAGACGGGAAATTGTTGCCTCCATTTAGCAGTATTGAAGGCATGGGAGATAAGGCGGCAGACGCGGTGGAAATGGCAGCACAAGATGGACCATATTTGTCACTGGATGATTTCAGACAGCGGACGAAGGTAAGTAAGACGGTCATCGAATTCATGGCTGATTTGGGATTGTTTGGTGACTTGCCGACATCGAATCAGTTGTCGTTGTTTGACTATAATTAACAAGAATGTCCCACTCCGAAAAGGGGTGGGATATTTTTAAAATTTTTAATTTTTCTATTTAGTACTTTAACTCGTCAAAGTGTTGTGATATAATAGATACATTAATTCAAAATGACAGAATCGAAAGGAAGAAAGAATTATGTCGAATAAGAGAGTAATTATGCTTGGAAATGAAGCGATTGCCCGCGGTGCATACGAAGCAGGTGTAAAAGTATCTGCAGCATATCCGGGAACACCAAGTACAGAAATTAGTGAGAATATTATTAAATATAAAGACGACATCTATTCCGAGTGGTCGCCAAATGAGAAGGTAGCCGCAGAGGTTGCAATTGGCGCAAGTATATCCGGTGTGAGAGCAATGGCTTGTATGAAACACGTTGGACTTAACGTGGCATCAGACCCGCTTTACACGGTGTCATATATGGGTGTAAATGGAGGTTTGGTTCTTGTTGTAGCTGATGACCCGGGACTTTACAGCTCCCAGAATGAACAGGATACCCGTATGGTTGCAAGAGCAGCACAGGTGCCTGTATTGGAGCCGGCTGACAGTATGGAAGCAAAGGAATATATGAAGGCTGCATTCCAAATCAGTGAAGTGTTTGACAGACCGGTTATTCTTCGTACCACAACCAGATTGGCGCATTCACAAGGCTTGGTTGAACTCTATGACCGCGAGGAAGTAGAAGATGTTCCATATGAGAAGAATATTGCGAAGAACGTGATGATGCCGGGAAATGCAAAGCTTCGCCATGTGGAGATTGAAAAGCGCAACTTAGAACTTGCAGAGGCAGCGAATACGCTTCCAATCAATACAGTGGAAATGAATGATACAAAGATTGGTGTAATCACAAGTGGTATTCCTTATCAGTATGTAAAAGAGGCACTTCCGAATGCATCTGTGTTAAAGCTTGGTATGGTAAATCCACTTCCTAAGAAATTAATCACCGAATTTGCTTCTAAAGTTGATGCATTATACATAGTTGAAGAGTTGGACCCAGTGATTGAAGAACAGGTGAAATCTTGGGGTATCAAGGCTATTGGAAAAGAGATCTTTACTGTGCAGGGCGAATATAGTGCAAACATGATTCGAGGGGCTATTTTGAAAGAAGAAGTGGAAGCAAAAGCACCTGTAGCCGCACCTGGAAGACCACCGATTCTGTGCCCGGGATGCCCACACAGAAGCGTGTACTATGTGCTGAATAAATTAAAAATGCACGTGGCAGGTGACATCGGCTGTTATACATTAGGAGCAGTTGCACCGCTTAGCGTTGTGGATTCTGTTATCTGTATGGGCGCAAGTATTTCCAGTCTTCACGGTATGGAAAAGGCAAAAGGAAAAGATTATATCAAGAATTGGGTAGCAGCTATTGGTGATTCTACCTTCTTACATACAGGCGTGAATTCCCTGATGAACATGGTATATAACAAGTCAACCGGAACAGTTATGATTCTTGATAACTCAACCACTGGTATGACAGGCCATCAGGACCATGCGGCAACCGGCAAAACATTGATGGGTGAGCCTACCAATGCAATTGACATTCCAAACTTGTGTCGTGCAATCGGTGT
>JAXJXL010000213.1:0-3392 GCA_036307525.1 Faecalimonas sp. | reverse complement strand
TTTTTCAGCACCGGATTACGCTCCGTTGATTCAAAGCCGTCCGGACCCGTCCATTTGAACGTGGCGTGAACAGGAGCGTTCAGCACCTTCAGCTTCAAGTCCTCGCCCTCGCAGACCGGAGAGTTGGACGTAAGGTCGATAATCTTGCTGCAGTCAGTTGTGGCTGAACCAGAGAATTTGTTAAAGGTGATGTCTCCGCTATGCTCAGCAAAATTTGAAATCATAAGAATATACCATTCGCCTTTCTTTACATTTGGCAAATAACAATATTCTGTATGACTCGTAGAATAAGAGCAATCTTGCAAATTGCCATATGGATAATTCCAATCTTTACGAAAATCTGGTTTAGTTATATCCCAATCGACTGTCGGCGATGTTTTATGCAACTTTCCATCATCCAACAAATCTTCACTGCAAACCTTATTTAGCATTTCGCCTTTTGAATCACCTTGAAACGGCCCCCAGCAAGCAAAATCTATGTCTTCATCTTCAGAATGATTAATTTTTATAGCGAGTTCACCTCCATCTTCTACTTGAAAAGCAAACCAGCTTGGATAAGCAACCTTTCCCAAACAACCAGTAACCTTGTACTGACAAGTCTTATAAGTTGGAGCTTTTGCATATATTTCTTCCACCCTATCTCTGTAATTGTCTCTATAACAATAAAAATTGCAATAACCCAATTCTCGAACTTTTTTTACAGAATCCAAAAACATAGCCTCATCTAATGTAAAATAAGCCCGATCTATCAATTCTGAATTACTTTTACATTCGCCAAAATCAGCCACATCCGTTCTTTTCCTCATAGCATCATACGTTATCCCCAATGGATTTTCATCTGTACAAAAGACAACCACATCGTTCGGGCTACCCCAAGGACACGAAGCATTCGCTCCATGCAATAAAATAAACGGCAATAAATATACTAAAAGTCTTCTCATAAGTTTGATATTTTAGAGTTAAACTCTCTATCCGATTCAAGACAAACCATAAAAAAAGCAAACTTTTATTTAGTACGCTGTGAATCTAACACAAAGGTAAATCTTTTTTTTGCATAAACAAAAAAAAGCAACCGAAATAACGGTTGCTTTTTTTATTTCACACTTAAAAAACCTTTATTGTTTAATGTAAAGCAAATCCTCTTTCCTGTTATCTTTGAAAGGATTTTCTTCAAACGTGCCATTTAACCACTTACCAAAGTCTCCATAAGCGTCAAAAATACTTACTTTTTCTTGAGGATAATAAAATTTCAACGCTGATGGCATAAACAATCCTAACGCATGTTTTGTATCATCTTTAGAACCGTTACCTACAACTTCTCCATCTCCAAAATTCAAATCAAAAGCAGCATTATCTGCTGTATTAGCCACAGCAACTGCATAATGTCTGTACCCTGTATTCTTAACATTTATGAAATAAAGAAGGTGACAAGTAACTCCCTTTGGAGCATCTTTAAATGTAACAAACACTTCATTAACATCCTCAACCTTAGACGTTTCAAATGTCAAGCCATCTTTAATTGTATTCAACAGTCCTACAGTTCCGCCAAAATAATCCCTTCTTACATCTTCTGATATGATTACATCTTTTTCATCCACTAGTTCACTACCTTTGAAAAGGGCAACTTTGCAACCAAACTGCATGTTATATTCTGCACCCATAGCAATAGGTGTAAGTTCCTGCCATTTGATAGTCACATTAAGACTATCTCCAACATAATCAAGTTTCATATTAGACCACAATTCTACTACAAAATCATTGTAATCAGCATCTATATTATCACGCAAGTCCTCAAATGCAATTGTAGTCATCATAGTATGAACATCCCCACCTTCACCAGAAAAAGGAACATACTTAATTGAATAATATTCAAGAGAATCTAACGATACAGATCTCAGACCATCAACAGCCATAGCATTTGCAGGAACCAACACTTCTGTTGAAGTAGGACCACAGATTTCGGATGTTTTCATTCCACCCACATAAACTTCGGCTTTCTGACCTTCTGGAACTTCAACTGCAACTGACTTGTAGAATGCACCTGCAGGAATCGAAACTTCTTTTTCCGCAACTACCTTTTCATCGTCTTCATTTTTGTTACATGCCATCAAGGACAATGCCGACAATAAGAACACTAATTTTTTCATTTTGATTTTTTTTAAATAAACTTAGTTAATAATTATGTTGTTTAGTATTAAAAGAGTTTGGAAATCGGAAACACTTGCTTATGACAAAACACCAATCACCTTCATCATTTATAAATTCAAGTTAATAATGCAACAAGGGGAATAAAAAAAATTTTTTCAAGAGAAAGAGGTTGCCCCCCTTTCTACTTGATGGAAAATTTTGCATCTTTGCAGCCTCAAGTTCCCCAACAATCAGTTGCATATGAAGAAGCATATAACCGAAAAACAAAGGTATGAAATT
This sequence comes from Faecalimonas sp., assembly GCA_036307525.1. Taxonomy (GTDB): domain Bacteria; phylum Bacillota; class Clostridia; order Lachnospirales; family Lachnospiraceae; genus Faecalimonas. The sequence goes on along the minus strand of JAXJXL010000213.1, from coordinate 965 downwards.
TCAGCGTTATTGCAAGCAGGAAAATCAAAAAGTTACATTGCAAAAAGACTGAATGTGCATAAGGCTACCATAAGCCGCGAAATCGCAAGAAATTGCGACAAGAGGAGCGGCAAATATAACCCGGACCTCGCACATCGAAAGAGTGCGGAAAGGATGTCTTCCCGCAGGCACGCTGTAAAACTGACCGATTCTATGAAAGAGAGGATTGACAGCCTCCTTCTTGAAGGTTGGAGTCCGGAACAGATCCATGGGCGGCTGACAGCTGACGGAGAGGATATGGTTTCCCATGAGACCATATACAAATACGTGTATGAAGACAAACGTCTGAAACACAAAGGGAAACAGCTATCCAAACACCTTAGGCGAAAAGGTCGGAAGTACGCCAGTAGAGGCAACCAGTACAGATCCAGAGGGGTAATCGCAGGCAGGGTCGACATCGACCAGCGTCCGGCAATAGCCGACAGGAAGGAAAGGTTCGGCGACCTAGAGGGGGACACCATCATTGGCAAGAACCATAAGGGGGCAATATTGACGATTATAGACAGGTGCACTGGTTTCCTATGGATGAGCAAGCTCAGCGGAAAAGAGGCGTCCCCTTTGGCGACAAAGACTGTGGAGATGCTTGCTTCGCTCAAAGGCATTATCCACACGCTGACCGTCGACAATGGCAAGGAGTTTGCTAAACATGCGAACTTTGCAGGTCAGTTGGAAATCGACGTCTACTTCGCCCATCCATACCACTCGTGGGAACGAGGGGCGAACGAAAATACAAACGGGCTTATCAGGCAGTACATACCGAAAGGTTCTGACTTTGCCGAAGTAACCGACGATTATATTGCTGAGGTGCAGAGAATCCTCAACAACCGACCGAGAAAGAGATTGGGATTCAGGACCCCTCTTGAGGTCGCAAGAGAGTTACATCCTGAGTATTTTTAACAAAGTTGCATTATCAACTTGAATTCAGC
>JAXJXL010000212.1:0-5096 GCA_036307525.1 Faecalimonas sp. | reverse complement strand
TGTCCAACTGCCTCTTCTTCGCAGCCTTCTGGTAAGTTTTTATTTCCATTCATTAAATCTTTAATGATAACTGCCATTTTTACAACGAACTCAAATTGCTCGTCTTTTACTTCATCGCTCTTTCTTACAGAGTCTGGGTTCTTATCAAAACCAATGATACATTTTTCTTTTGCCCATGCTAACGCTTTTTGATATTCTGCTTCATCATAGATACCCTCTGTCATACGACGAATGATTTCTACCTCATCAACTGATTCTACACGAAGTCCAAAGTAACTTTCTAAGAAATCAGAATCGATGATAGAACCACCGATACCCATACAGATGGAACCAATCTGTAAGTATGATTTTCCTCTCATGGTTGCAGTAGCCACAGCCGCACGTCCGAATCGGAGCAACTTTTCTTCTACGTCTGCAGGAATTGTCGCGTCATCAATATCCTGAACATCATGTCCGTAGATACCAAATGCAGGAAGTCCTTTCTGCGCGTGTGTTGCAAGAACAGATGCCAAATATACAGCTCCTGGTCTTTCTGTCTTATTACATCCCCAAACAGCCTTGATAGTAGTTGGGTCCATATCCATTGTTTCTGAACCGTAGCACCAGCATGGTGTTACGGTAAGTGTAATTGCTACACCCTCTCTTCTAAATTTCTCTTCACAAGCTGCTGCTTCTGCAACACGTCCAATTGTTGTATCAGCGATAACTACCTTCACTGGTTCTCCGTTTGAATATTTCAAATTGTCTTCAAACAGTTTCTTTGCTGCCTGTGCCATTCCCATTGTCTGATCTTCCAGACTTTCGCGAACCTTAAGTGGTCCCCTACGTCCGTCAATTGTTGGTCTGATACCGATTACCGGGTATCCACCGATTAATCTGCTTTCTGCCATTTTAATCACCCTCCTATAAATAATGAGTTTTGTATTATTATCCTCATTTTATCATTGCACACCTGTTGTTGATAGTGATATAATGGCAAAAAGTATAACAATATTCACTTTTAGGAGTTTTTATGCATTACACGAATTATCATGAATCCGTACAACGCGGAACGATGGACTTTCCACTAGAATTTTATCATGTCACCCCAAACCACCCTCAATATCTCATGCGCATTCATTGGCATGTGGAATTTGAGTTTATCCGTGTGCTGGAGGGAAACCTTTTATTAATCATAGATGAACAAGAATTTAATATTGGAGAAAATTCCTCTGTATTTATCCCATCAGGTGCTTTGCATTCTGCCATACCGGAAAATAACTGCGTTTACGATTGTATTGTTATGGACCCAAATATGCTATTGAATAAATCGGATACCTGTCGTAAATTTATTCAGCAGATTATGAATCATGAGTTGGAAATTCAGTCTATCTATGATGAAACTTACGACAATATCCACCGTATCATTTGGAGTCTGTTTGATGCGCTTTCCTCTAAACCTAGCGGATACCAGTTACTTGTTCAAGGAGCTTTATACCAATTTTTCGGTGTTGCAATTTCGGAAGATTATCGTTCTGAAATTACAATGCGCACCAAACGTGATTTGAAACGTATTACACAACTAAAAACCGCTTTGGAATTTATTGAAAACTCTTATACCACAAATATTACGCTGAAAGAAATGTCCGACAGTGTACAAATGACGCCAAAATATTTTTGTAGGTTCTTCCGCGAGATGACACAACGTTCTCCGGTTGACTACCTGAACTACTACCGGATTGAAAGAGCATGTTATTTACTTTTGACTACAGGTCAATCCATTACAGAAGTGGCATATAACACAGGATTCAATGACCTAAGCTACTTCATAAAGATTTTCAAAAGATATAAAGGAGTGACACCGAAGCAGTATGTGAGATAAGTAAAAAAAATGGTGTGTCAAGACACACCATTAACTCAACATCTATTATTTCATATCCATCAACGCATTCATATAACCTTCTAAACGTCTCTGCGCATTCAAATCTAACTTCTGATAATTCTCAATCAATGCATATTCTTTGGAATCCTTATTAAGCACTACATGATCGATATCTTTATATTCCTTCATTTTTTTATTGTCTGTATCTAAGAGCAGTTCATACGGAGTAATGCCGAGCACTTCACAGATAATCATAATCTTATCAGCAGATGGATTGGTTCCCTTTCTTCTCCAATCGCTAACCGTGCTCTGTGTAATACCGGTCCTTCTCGAAAACTCTATCTGTGATATCTTCTTCTCTTCCATATATTTATAGATACGTTCGCTTATCAGCATTTCTCAAAATTCTCCTCTTCAGAAAAATAATTCATGGGGATAGTATAGCACAGATTTTGGAGAAATGCTACTGAATATCCCTCCTGAATAGCTTAAAATTGTCCTCTCTTTATCGCGTCATTTCCAAACTTTTTACGTATCTCATCCATGGTTTTATCAAGTTTGGCGTGTTTTTCATACTTTTCTGTCACATTCTTTGTAGGTTTGCCCTTATCAGCACTTGCAAGTTCATTTTGATAATCAAAAATACTCATCTGCTCAGGTGCATCATCATCCACCAGCTTAGATGTGCGTATTCCAAGTAAACGGATTGGCTCTCCAGTCCACAATTCCCGGAACAGTTCACACGCATTTTCATAAATGACCTGTCCATTACTGGTTGCTTTTAATAATTGCTTCTGATGGGAAACGCTTTGAAACGTATTATATTTAATTTCCACACTTAACATCTGTGCCCGTTGGCCTTCCCCACGTAAACGTTCTGCAACCTTCTCCGCCAATTTCATAAGAATTGGCCTTGCCTCCTCCTCACTGGTTACATCCTTTGGGAGTGTGGTGGAATTTCCAATTCCTTTATTCTCGATATGGTCACGAACGACCTTATTGCCTCCTTTGCCATTGGCAAATTCCCACAGAGTTCTTCCATGGCTTTTTAAATGTAACTCCAACAAATCCGGATGGGCTTTTGCCAGTTCCCCAATGGTGCGTATCTCTAATTTATGCAACACTTCCACGCTGGAACGCCCTGCCATATATAACTCCGACACTGGCAATGGCCACATTTTCACTGGTATCTCTTCCGGCCATAGTGTATGTACTTTGTTAGGCTTTTCAAAATCCGATGCCATCTTTGCCAGCAGACGATTGCTTGAAATTCCAATGTTTACTGTAAAACCGAATGTTTCATATACCGCATCTTTGATTTCTTTTGCTGCCGCAAATGGCGATGAAAATTTGTGCGCAATACCAGTAAAGTCCATATAGCATTCATCCACGCTGACCTGCTCGATATCCGGTGTATAGTTCTTTAAAAAATCCATCAATCTTGCACTATATTCACTATACATTCTGTGATTTGGAGGAAACATTTGAACCTCCGGGCATTTTCGTAGTGCATTTACAATGGGTTCACCCGTTACGATACCACATTTTTTCGCTGAGACAGATTTAGCCAGCACAATCCCATGACGAGACTTTTGGTCACCGCCAATAATCGCAGGAATCTCTCTGATATCCTGCTCGAAGCCATTTTTCAGTTGTTCTACTGCAGTCCAACTAAGGAACGCTGAATTGACATCAATATGAAAAATTATCTGACTCATGCCCGTCTCCCTATCTATACTCTTTCTATATTTTAACATCTCTGCTATAATATGAAAAGAGACAACACAGTGATTGGCGCAGGAAGTATTGTGACAAAGGATATTCCTGCAAATGTCGTAGCAGTAGGAAATCCTTGCAGAGTTCTTCGCGAAATCAATGACCACGACAAAGAATATTATTTCAAGGACAGAAAAATTGAATTGGACTAGGTACTTGGCAGTACTACATATGAGATCTGGAAGTTATTGGTGCATATTTCAAAAAATTCATCAAAAACTAACCCGAATCAACTTATTTTTCATGTTTTTAATAAAATTCTGTTCGTATATAAAATAATATACACTTTCCTAACCCAATAACGCTTATTTTGAGTTAGATTCTATGCAATTATTTCATATACGAACATTTTTTCACTTTAAAAGTTTACCCGGAAAATTTATGCCTTCACTCTGGCACTTAAATGTTCATCCGTCACATCAATGACAATCACATCACCTCGACCAACATTTCCTTCCAAAAGTAGTCTCGCAGCCAAAGTTTCTACATGTTTTTGGAGATATCTTTTCAGTGGTCTTGCACCGTACATTGGCTCATATCCGCCTTCTACCACAAATTCTTTTGCAGTGTCAGTCAGTTCTATGGAAACCTCACGCTCCACCAGACGTTTGTTGACATCACGAACAAGTAAGTCGATAATCTGTCCAACATCTGCCTTGCTGAGTGGTTTGAACATAATGGTTTCATCCAGACGATTTAAAAACTCCGGTCTGAAATGTGCACGAAGCTCATTCATGACCATCTTTTCAGCTTCTGGACTTATTTCCCCATTTGCATCGATTCCTTCCAGCAAATAAGAAGAACCAATGTTAGAAGTCATAATGAGGATCGTGTTCTTAAAGTCTACGGTACGACCTTGGGAATCTGTAATGCGACCATCATCCAACACTTGCAATAATACATTAAATACATCCGGATGTGCTTTTTCCACCTCATCGAAAAGCACTACTGAATATGGTTTTCTACGAACGGCTTCTGTAAGCTGTCCACCCTCGTCATATCCCACATATCCCGGAGGTGCTCCAATGAGACGAGATACAGAATATTTTTCCATGTATTCGCTCATGTCGATACGCACCATGTTGCTCTCGTCATCAAACAAACTTTCTGCCAAGGCTTTAGCGAGCTCTGTTTTACCCACACCGGTAGGTCCCAGGAATAAGAAAGAACCAATCGGTTTGCTTGGATCCTTAATCCCCGCTTTGGAACGGATAATTGCCTCCGTTACCTTTGTCACACCTTCCTCTTGCCCAATCACACGTTTATGAAGCTCCTCATCCAAATGCAAGGTTTTGTTGCGCTCACTCTCATTGAGTTTGGAAACCGGAATCCCTGTCCATCGGGAAATGATTTTTGCAATTTCTTCATCCGTCACACTTTCGTGAACCAATGACATTTCTCGCTCTTTTACCGCGTCTTCTTCCTCTTCCAACTGTTTTGTCAACTGTGGAAGTTTTCC
>JAXJXL010000211.1:0-4508 GCA_036307525.1 Faecalimonas sp. | reverse complement strand
TGACATAGTCTCACACCTAACCTCCCCTCCAGCCCTATATTGTGCGTCATACGACTGTACGGGTATTTTTTTTGCACTAGAAGTTATTATAGCATATTTTTTCCATTCGTCAACCATTTATGAGAAAAAATTAAACCAAATTCCAACTAAATTTAAATTTGTTCTGCCAATACTTCCTCGGCTTTTGCAATTGCAGCCGGAATTCCTGCCGGATTCTTTCCGCCGGCCTGTGCCATATTTGGACGACCGCCGCCGCCACCGCCTACAAGACCAGCAATGCCTTTGATTAAGTTACCTGCATGTGCACCTTTTGCCATAGCCTCATCTGTAGCCATTGCAATTAAGTTTACTTTATCACCAGCGTTGGATGCGATGACAATCACACCTTCACCTAATTTTTCTTTGAGTTGGTCTCCCAAATCACGAAGACCGTTCATATCAACACCTTCTACAGCAGTTGCAAGAAGTTTTACACCTTTTACGTCCTTCACTTGATCCATGACATCACCAAGTGCTTCTTTTGCTGCTTTGCTCTTCATGGATTCGATTTCGCTTTGCAATGCTTTGATTTCAGCAAGCATATGTTCAATCTTATCTGTTAAGTTTGCAGGTGTTGCTTTGGCTGCTTTTGCAGCTTCAGCTAACGTCTTTTCAATATCTTTGTAGTATGCAAATACTGCATCTCCGGTAAGCGCCTCAATACGGCGTACGCCTGCTGCTACACCACCTTCAGAAACAATCTTAAATGTAACAATGCTTCCTGTATTTGCTACGTGTGTACCACCACATAATTCTTTTGAGAAATCTCCCATCGATACCACACGAACATCTTCTTCGTATTTTTCACCAAAGAGTGCCATTGCACCGGTTGCTTTCGCTTCCTCGATGTTCATAACCTGTGTTACAACCGGATGATTTGCAGCGATTTCGCTATTTACAATCTCTTCTACTTTTGCAATCTCTTCTGCTGTCATCGCTGAGAAATGCGCAAAGTCAAAACGGAGTCTATCTGGTGTCACTAAAGAACCTTTCTGTTCTACATGTGAACCAAGTACCATCTTAAGTGCTTTTTGAAGCAAGTGCGTTGCACTGTGATTTCCACAGGTGTTTGCTCTTTCCTTCGCAGCCACTTCTAAAGTCACTACGTCTCCTACTTTAAACATGCCTTTTGTCACTTTACCAACATGTCCGACTTTTCCACCTAATAACTTAATGGTATCTGTTACAACAAATTCTGCGTCACCAAGCTTGATAACACCTGTATCGCCTTGCTGTCCACCCATAGTTGCATAGAATGGTGTCTCTTCTACAAAAATCGTTGCATTTTCACCTTCTGTAACCGCTTCCACAAGTTCTGTTTCTGTGGCAAGTACGCTAATCTTAGAATCATGTACTAACTTGTCATAACCAACAAATACACTGGTAACAGCCGCATCAATTTCATCATATACAGTTGCGTCTGCACCCATATAGTTTGTCACTTTACGTGCAGTACGAGCTTTCACCCTCTGTTCTTCCATAGCAGCCTTAAATCCAGCTTCATCAATAGAAAAACCTGCTTCCTCTAAGATTTCCTTTGTTAAATCCAATGGGAATCCATAAGTATCATACAATTTAAACGCATCTGCTCCGGAAAGTGCAGTTTTACCTTCTGCTTTTAATTCTTCCTGCATAGATGCCAAGATGCTTAATCCTTGGTCAATTGTTTTATTAAATTTATCTTCTTCCTGTGTTAATACCTTAAAGATAAATTCTTTCTTTTCATCCAATTCCGGATAACCGTCTTTGGAACCTTCAATAACTGTTTCGCTTAATTTTGCTAAGAACTTACCATCAATTCCGAGCAAACGTCCGTGACGAGCTGCACGACGAATCAGACGACGAAGTACATAGCCGCGTCCTTCATTCGTAGGCATAATACCATCTGAAATCATAAAGGTTGCCGAGCGGATATGGTCTGTAATCAAACGGATGGATACATCTTTGTTCTCATCTGTCTTATATACTACATTTGCGAATTCACAAACCTTGTCGCGGAGCGCACGAATGGTGTCAACGTCGAAAATAGAATCTACATCTTGAACAACTGAAGCAAGTCTTTCCAATCCCATACCTGTATCAATGTTCTTTTGTTCTAATTCCGTATAGTTTCCTTTGCCATCGTTATCAAACTGTGTAAATACATTGTTCCACACTTCCATGTAACGGTCACAGTCACAGCCTACCGTACAGTCCGGTTTACCACATCCGTATTTTTCACCACGGTCATAGTAAATTTCGGAACATGGACCACATGGACCTGAACCGTGCTCCCAGAAGTTATCTGCTTTCCCGAATTTAAAGATTCTTTCCGGTGCGATTCCCATCTCTTTGTTCCAGATATCAAATGCTTCCTGGTCGTCTACATATACAGATGGATACAATCTGTCCGGATCTAAACCTACTACTTCTGTCAAAAATTCCCATGACCAAGCGATGGCCTCTCTTTTAAAATAGTCTCCAAAGGAGAAATTTCCAAGCATTTCAAAGAAGGTACCGTGACGTGCTGTTTTACCAACGTTTTCAATATCGCCCGTACGGATACATTTCTGACAGGTTGTGACTCTCCTTCTAGGTGGAATCTCAGCACCTGTAAAGTATGGTTTTAAAGGAGCCATACCTGAATTAATTAATAGTAAACTGTTGTCGTTATGTGGAACTAACGAAAAACTCTTCATAGCAAGATGTTCTTTGCTTTCAAAGAAATCCAAAAACATTTTTCGAAGTTCATTTACTCCATATTGTTTCATTTTATTCTTCATCCTTTTCATCTTTTTTCTTGCGTAAGTATTTTCCGAGCAGAATACCCCCAAAGGCAACTGCCGCAATCACAATCATTTTAAATATTGTTTGAAATAATGCTATTAAAAATGTCATAAATACCTCCAATCGAAACTTTATTATAACACAATTATTATTTCAATTCAATTTCTTCTAATTCTTTTGGTGGTAATGGTTTGGTAGAATTTTTTACAAAATCAGCCAAAGCCTTCTGCGCTTTTGCAATTGGAATGTTGGTTCCTGCACCTGCAACACATCCACCAGGACATCCCATACCTTCAATGAGACAACCATTTTTCTTACCAGCTTTTGCAAGCGTCAATATTTTCTTACACTCTGCAAGACCTTCTGCATGCTCAATCTTTACTTCCGTTCCAGGATAGTACTCGTTGATACATCTTTCGATGGCACTGGCAACTCCCCCCGCAACTGCATAGCCTCGTCCGGCACCTGTTGCATTATGGAAGGAGGACTCAGCCTCAAATTTTGTCAAATCAATATCTTTGGCATCAAACATACCTTGTAATTCTTCAAATGTAATTACGAAATCCACATCGCTTCGCACGGTACGTCGTGAAGCCTCTAATTTCTTAGAAGCACAAGGTCCGATAAACACAACCTTTGCATTTGGATGCTCCTGTTTAATGGTTCTTGCAGTAGCAACCATCGGAGTTAATTCCTGGGATACCTTATCCGCCAAATCCGGAAAATACTTTTTCGCAAGTACGGACCATGCCGGACAACAAGATGTTAACAAGAACGGTAACTCTCCTGTCACAACCTTTTCTACATAATGATGTGCCTCTGCAATGGCACCGATATCTGCACCAAGAGCCGTTTCATACACTTCTGAAAAACCAAGTTCTTGAAGTGCAGCCTTGATATTTCTCGGCGTAATATTCGGTCCAAATTGTCCCACAAATGCCGGCGCGATTTCTGCAATAATTTCTTGTCCTTCTTTCAAGGCACGACACAATTGAAATACCTGAGATTTGTCGGAAATTGCACCAAACGGACAACTTACCATACATTGGCCACAGGATACACATTTATCATTATCAATGTATGCGCGTCCTAATTTGTCAGATTTAATCGCTCCAACTCCGCAGGCCTTTTGACAAGGTCTTTCTTTTTTAGAAATGGCATCATATGGACAAACGGCCTTACATTTTCCACACTTGATACACTTACTCTGGTCGATATAAGACTTGTTCTTCACCATTGTGATTGCCCCAACCGGACAAACCTGTCTGCAGGGATGTGCAACGCATCCTTTGCACATATCACTTACTTCGTATCCTTTTTCCTCGCAAGCATTACATGCGGATGGAATCACCTGCATCAGCGGCGGTTCATAATATTTTTCTGAAATATTACTTTCTTCAATTCCTGCCGTCAAATGTACCATTCTGTCTTCCGGTCGCAGTGACATTCCCATCGCTAAACGTACACGTTCTCTAACAATTTCACGAGACTGGTATATGCTTTCACGATATAATTCTGTATCTTCATTTACGATTTTATACGGTACTGCTTCAATATCATCATTCATACTTTGGGAAGTAGAATTGAAAGCGATTCTGGCAATTTCTTCAAAAACCTGCCTGCGTACCTTCGAAATCGGTGTCTCTATTCCTCTCATCTGCCTTCTCCTTGGTTCATCTCAATTCAAGACTCGCTCGCGAGTC
>JAXJXL010000210.1:0-9725 GCA_036307525.1 Faecalimonas sp. | reverse complement strand
GCCAGCTCTTCCGTATTCAGAATCTCATCCTTGATAGAGCCGATAAAAGCCAAGCGAAGTCCAACCGTCTGGTCCTCAAATTTAGGCCATAAGATTCCCGGTGTATCTAAAAGCTCCACATTCTTATTCAGGCGAATCCATTGCTTTCCTTTCGTAACACCCGGTTTGTTGCCTGTTTTTGCACATGCTTTTCCTGCTAAGGCATTAATAAATGTAGATTTCCCAACATTTGGAATACCAACCACCATGGCTCTAACCGGACGATTCAAGATCCCTCTCTTACGGTCTTTCTCTATCTTTTCCTTACACGCCTCTTGAATAACACCCTGTATAGATTTGATTCCGCCACCTTTTTTTGAATTCACCTTTACAACGGAATAACCCTTCTCCTTAAAATAAGCAGCCCAAGCATCGTTTTGCTTATCCTCTGCCAAATCCGATTTATTCAATAAGATTAATCTCGCCTTATTCTTTCCCAATTCATCAATATCAGGATTACGGCTACTCATCGGAATCCTGGCATCCACCAGTTCAATCACCAAATCAATTAATTTAATATCTTCCTGCATCATACGTTTCGCTTTCGTCATATGACCAGGATACCATTGAAAATGCATCTTGTTTCCTCTCTCTATCTAACAAATCCGAAATTGTCACCGGCAATTACGAACCAAACCTTACCTACTATATCGGTTCTTTTCACATTGCCTATGTCAATATTTCTACTGTCCTCACTGTTTTGTCTGTCATCGCCTAAGACAAAATATTCATTGTTTCCCAATTTCATCGGTTCACTCAAGACTCCGACATCCTCTATTTCTGTTGTTTGATATCTTTCCTTAATTTCTTTTCCATTGACCAAGATTTTACCATCTTGAATCTCAATTGTTTCTCCTGGCAGTCCCACAATACGCTTGATATAATAGTGAGAACTTTCATTGCCGTTCGGCTTGAAAGCAATCACATCTCCTCTTTTCGGAGTACTCATGTTATAAACAACCTTATTAATAAGGGTGATATCACCATTACTCAGCTCAGGATTCATGGAATCTCCAATCACACTGACTCTCATACCGAAATACCATATGATTACAAATGCAATAAAGCAAACAATTGCAATCTCAAATGTCCATTTAAATATCTCACGAAACAAATCGTAGTTTACTCGTCTTCTTTTCTTTCCAAATGTTAACTTAGACATTGATTCACCGTCACACCTTCCACAAGGGACGCCTCCGGTGTGCGCATCTCGCGAAGCGTCCTTTTGCACGAAACACAAAAAGAGACAACTAGTTTTATTTAGTTGTCCCTCTCACATTTACTATTTTACTAATTCTTTTACCTTAGCTCTCTTACCAACACGTCCTCTTAAGTAGTTGAGTTTAGCTCTTCTTACTTTACCTCTACGGATAACTTCTACCTTTTCTACGTTTGGTGAGTGTAATGGCCAAGTTTTTTCAACGCCAATACCATTAGAATTCTTTCTAACTGTAAATGTTTCTCTTGCGCCGCCACCTTGTTTCTTAAGTACTACACCTTCGAAAACCTGAATTCTTTCACGGTTTCCTTCTTTGATTTTACCGTATACTTTAACAGTATCACCAACGTTAAATGCAGGTACTTCTGCTTTTAATTGTTCTGCTTCAATTTTCTTAATAATATCGTTCATTGTGTTCCTCCTTATTATTCGGACGTTCTTAATACTCTTTGGTACCAGAGGACCATCTCTTTCTTCTCACAATCTTGGATATTCTACCATACTATTCCAAGCTTTTCAAGTATTTTTTTGCAAAATCTTTTTCTTTTTGAGATAAATTAGCTTTTTCCAGCAAATCCGGTCTACGCTCTGCTGTTCTGATAATGGACTGTTCCCTTCTCCACTTCTCTACATTTGCATGGTGACCGGAAAGCAAAATCTCCGGAACCTTTTTCCCATGCCATTCCTCCGGTCTTGTATACTGCGGATATTCTAAGAGGTTGTCCTGAAAGCTCTCAAACTCTGCAGATACATCATTATGAAGTACACCCGGAATCAAACGGGAAATTGCATCTATCATCACCATCGCCGGCAGTTCTCCACCTGTCAGCACATAGTCACCAATGGAAACGTAATCTGTTACGATTTCCTCTAAGACACGTTCATCAATGCCTTCATAATGTCCACAAAGGAAAATCAATTCCTCTTCTTTTGCAAACTCTTCAGCCATGCTTTGTGAAAATGTCTGACCTTGCGGAGACAAATAAATCACACGCGGTTTACTTTTCGCCTTATCAGCTACCGATTGATACGCACCGTAAACAGGACCTGCCTGCATGAGCATTCCCGCACCCCCACCGTAAGTATAATCATCCACACGGTTGTGTTTATTTTCAGCAAAATCACGAATATTAATCGCTTCAACTGAAAGTAAACCTTTACTTTGAGCTCTGCCTATAATACTTGTGCTAAGTCCGTCCATCACCATTTCCGGAAATAATGTTAATATATGAAAGTTCATGCACTACACCAATCCTTCCATTAAATGAATGGTCATCTTTTGTCCTTCGATATCCACATCTAAGATACACTGTTTAATAGCCGGAACTAAGACCTCACCATGCTTTAGACTGTCAATAATATACACATCATTCGCACCTGTTTCCAGCACGTCTTTCAACACGCCAAAAGCTTCCCCATCTTCTGTGTATACCTGAAGTCCAATCATATCCGCAATAAAGTATTCGTCCTTGCGAAGCTTTACTGCATTTTCTCTATCTACCAAAAGGCTCTTGCCCTTGTATTTTTCAATGTCATTAATGTTATCAATTCCTTTAAACTTCACAATTGCAAACTGCTTAAAGAACTTGACGCTTTCCACTTCTAAAGGCAGATGTTCTCTTCCTGTATCAAGAATCACCTTTTTCAATTTTTTAAAACGCTTTACGTCATCTGTTGTCGGGAATACCTTCACCTCTCCTCTGACACCATGGGTAGAGGAAATCACTCCCACCTGTAATAATTGTTCCATATAACTCCTTTTAGAAAGCGAAGACACCGCATTATGCGATGTCTACGATTACCTTTTTGTCTTCCTTTGCTGCTGCGGCTTTTACAACGGAACGGATTGCTTTTGCAATTCTTCCTTGCTTACCGATTACTTTACCCATATCAGACTCAGCCACTTTTACTTCGATAACAAGTGCCTTTCCATCTTCTTTCTCAGTAACAACAACTTCTTCAGGATGATCAACTAATGCCTTTGCAATTACTTCTACTAATTCGCGCATTACCTGTACCTCCACTATCTTGGAGCAGATTATTTTTCAATACCTGCTACTTTGAAAATTTTTCCAACCATTTCTGTAGGTTGAGCACCATTGTTTAACCATTTTTTAGCTGCTTCTTCGTCAACTTTGATTACACTTGGTTCTTTTGTTGGATCGTAGTATCCGATTTCTTCGATGAATTTACCATCTCTTGGTGAACGTGAATCTGCTACGATAATTCTGTAGAAAGGAGCTTTCTTTTGTCCCATTCTTCTTAATCTGATTTTTACTGCCATTTTTCTTTACCTCACATTACTTTTTTTGTTTTTGTTAGTTTTATCTATGTGTTAAAAAGGAAATCTGAACTTTCCTTTCTTACCACCTCTGCCACCCATCATGCCAGGAAGCTGTTTCATCATCTTCTTCATCTGTTCAAATTGTTTGACCAGACGATTCACTTCACTGATATCCACACCGGCACCTCTTGCGATTCGATGTTTTCTTGATGGATTTAAAATGTCCGGATTGCGGCGTTCTTCTTTGGTCATCGAATAGATAATGGATTCGATTCTTGCCATCTGCTTCTCGCCTGCATCCATGTCTTCATCCTTGATTTTGGCATTACCCATCATGCCAAGACCAGGCATCATGCTCATGACACTGGAAAGGCCACCCATCTTCTTCATCTGTTGCATACTCATCAGATAATCCTCAAAGTCAAACTGGGCTTTCTTCATTTTTCGTGTCATTTCTTTGGCTTGCTCTTCGTCAATGCTCTCGCCTGCTTTTTCAATCAGACTCAAAACATCTCCCATTCCCAAAATTCGGGAAGCCATTCTATCTGGATAAAACTGTTCCAAATCGGAAAGTTTTTCACCCATACCTACATAGAGAATCGGTCTTCCGGTAACTGCCTTAATAGAAAGTGCTGCACCGCCTCGTGTATCGCCATCTAACTTTGTAACAATAACACCGTCGATTCCGATTTTCTCATTGAAACTGTTTGCTACGTTAACCGCATCCTGACCTGTCATGGCATCCACAACTAAAATTGTCTGGTGCACGTCCACAGTTTCTTTTATTTCTTGCAGCTCAGCCATCATGTCTTCATCAATATGAAGTCGACCTGCCGTATCAAGAATTACTATATTATTTCCATTCTTCGCCGCATGTTCAAGTGCTGCCTTCGCAATGTTCGCAGGCTTGTGATTCTCACCCATGGAGAACACTTCCACGCCTTGCTTCTCTCCGTT
Source organism: Faecalimonas sp. (assembly GCA_036307525.1). GTDB lineage: Bacteria > Bacillota > Clostridia > Lachnospirales > Lachnospiraceae > Faecalimonas. Next base: position 5,226 of record JAXJXL010000210.1, on the reverse strand, counting down.
AATCTGCAATTGCTTAATCGCAGCCGGACGATACACATCGCACGCAACCAATAATGGCTTCTTGCCTTTTAATTTGAATTTACCGGCAATCTTAGCAGTTGTGGTCGTCTTACCGGCACCCTGCAGACCTGCCATCATAATCACAGTGGTCGCCTGTCCCGGTTGCAGCTTAATCTCGGTTGTTTCAGAACCCATAAGCTTTACAAGTTCCTCATTTACAATCTTGATAACCATCTGTCCCGGATTGAGTCCGTTCATTACGTCCTGCCCAATGGCACGCTCCTGAACGTCTTTTACAAATCCTTTTACAACCTTAAAGTTAACATCTGCTTCTAAGAGAGCCATCTTCACTTCTTTCAGTGCTGCTTTGACATCGTCTTCCGTAAGTCTACCCTTACTGCGAAGATTCTTGAACACATTCTGAAGTTTTTCCGACAAACTATCAAATGCCATCCTATAACTCCTCTATAATCTCTCCTGAAATCTTTCTAATATCCTGTATTAACTGACTTTCATCTGTCTTTGCTTCTTCTAAAAGCCCATTTATCTGATGTACCTTTTCCTTAATAGAAATAAATTTCTCTACCAAGTGCAACTTTGCTTCATATTCTTCTAAAATCTTGTTGCATCGTTTAATCAAATCATGTACACCCTGTCTGCTGATACCGGCATCTTTCGCGATTTCACTCAGGGATAAATCTTCTACGATGAACTGTTCATAGATTTCTTTCTGGTGTTCTGTCAAAAGTTCACCATAAAAATCATAGAGCAATGATTGTTTTAAAATCTCATCCATTTTTATCACCTTTGCTATAATAACGGATAAAAAAGGGGTTGTCAAGTATTTTTTCTTGACAACCCACAAAAAATTTAAATTTCTGCGCCAATGCGTATGCATTAAAGTGCTATCATTTTTCAAATGCCTTCATCCACTCCCTCTTTAACAATTCATGTCGCATTGCCGTAGGATGCACACCATATCTACCGCACATATTTACTTTTCTTTAAAACAATTCTGCCTCATTTTCAATCAAATCTTCCGCCAAATACCGTGCATCCATATTTTCAATGCCATAACTTCCATTGGCAATCTGACCGGCAAGTTTGCTAGAATAATAAATATCGAACGCTGTTCTCAAATCAATTTGTTTCATTTCTGCAATATGCTTTACGATATCCGTCTCCAGATTCTGCTTATATATTTCGGTAAGTTGTTCCCTATCCACCATCTACTTCACCTCATACGCTTTTTGATACTTGATAACCTGCTCTAATGTTTCTTGATTTACAATACAGATTTGATTGTTCATCTTATAATATCGCAACTCATCTAATACTTTCTGTTTATCCCACAAGCCACGAAAATACATATCTACCGTTTTAAACACATCATCATTGGCAACATTGCCTATAATAATGTCATAGTCCTTGTTTAGTTCCTCGCCTCTGTGACACGCGCAAACAAACTCTAACCACTTCTCGTTTTCTTCTTCAAACGATAACACTCGATATTGTTCCAAATTATCTGGTATCTCATACACATTAACAATTGCAAACTTCTCTTGTCGCATTGCTTTACGAACGGCCCATTTCTTTGCCTGCTCTTCATAAGTGGTTAAATAAAACCCCGTACGAAATCCAGATGTTTCTTTGAATGGAATACATCCGGTGTCTTTATGATTTCAGTTGTTCCATGATAAACAATCATAACGCCACCCCTTTTTCCTGTACATAATCTGTAATATCTTCCACCAGATACTCTTTACCCTGAGTGTGAAGTACATCATAACATGCAATAATATAATTATCTAAAATCCCTGTAGAATTTAAAATCTTATAAACCGTTGACGGTGTTTTTTTCCATTTGCTTGCAAGACTGTAAAGCATAAATATCGAAAAATCTAATTCTTTTTCTTTACACATATCGCACCTCCTGCTAAACTTCCTGCTTATATTATACCAAAAAACCAGAATTCTTCCACAACATTTTAATAATACGGTCAACTTCTATGCCATTTTTTACATTTTTAACAATTTATCTACATTCAAAATTCCACTCCCCTGCCGTATGACAGGCATATTTAAATTGTCGCAACTTCCTTTCAATCTTTTCTTTACCTCTTCATTGGTTAGGTTGGGCTCTTTTGAGAGCAAGAGCGCAACCGCCCCACTTACAACAGGCGTTGCCATTGATGTTCCACTCTTTTTTGTATATAAGTTCCCTTCTCGAAATTTGGAATTACAGGAAACTATATTTGCACCCGGGGCAACTAAATCAGGTTTTAAGATTTCTTTCTGCAGGGAACCCCTGCCCGAATTCATAACATCTGCAGTCCCAACCGTAATAATCTTCTTGCTAAGTCCCGGAATGGTAATACTTCCTTCACTCGGTCCTAGGTTTCCCGCTGCAGCAACCACGATGAGTCCCATATCCCAAAGCATTTCCACTGCCCGCAAGATGCGTTCTTCTCCCCATAAATTCACACCAGGCTTCATTCCCATCGATATATTTACAATCCGGATATTATACTTCTCCTGATTTTCCAAAATCCAACGGAACCCTTTCATGCTGTAGACAATGTCTCCACCACCATTTTCATCCAAAACCTTTAAGGCAATTAATTTGCAATTTGGTGCCATCCCTATTTGTGTGCTCCCGATAATGCCGCATACATGAGTTCCATGTCCATTGTCATCATAGAATTCTTGTCTGCCATTTACAAAATCGCGAAAGAACAATGCATTTGCCTGAAGCTGTGGATGAAGCGTCATGCCTGTATCCATTATGGCAACCGTAACCCCTTTTCTGCCCAACTGATTTTTTTGATTATATTGACAATGTACTAAATTTTTAACACGCTTCATATACTAATAGGTTCCTTTTTTATTAGGATATGTGTATTCTGGTTTTGCGTGCTATGTTCAGAGCCAACTTCGAAAACACTTTGTGTTTCCTCAGTGTGGCGTATCCGCCAAATAAAATTTTACAAACATACTTAAAAATGCAAGCATTTTACGTATGTTATAAAATTTTGCTTGGCTCTGAACAAATTACACCTTTTTGTTCACATGGATAAGCCTCCTTACATATGATGAAGTGTAAATATAAATCACATGGAGGCTTATGATTATGAGCGATTTAAATGCAACAAACTGTGGATGCGTAAACGAAAGATCTAACAACTGTGGATGCGGATTTGGCAACAACTCTTGTATCTGGATCATCTTACTTCTTTTCTGCTGTGGCGGTAACTCTTGGGGTTCTAACCGTGGCGGATGCGATGACAGCTGCTTATGGATTATCATCTTGTTATTCTTCTGTGGCGGATTTGGCAACAACAGAAGTGGAAACAACTGCGGATGTGGCTGCGACGATATGTGCTGCTAATTGCTGAGCGAAGAGTTCAGGGATTTCCCTGTCTCACCAAAAGGTCTCTGTCCTTGTGGCAGAGGCCTTTTGCGTTCCTGTTTCACACAAAAGTTCTGTGGGATGGGCAGAGACATACTCATATTTCACAAATCTAATTCATATATTTTCACAACGTTAGTTTTTTTGGAGGCAATATGAACGATGATTTTTCTCAGATGATGACACCTTTTGATCAATACATATCAACACAGTCTTTACAAATGATCAAGTTGTTAATTCCGTTTTTGCCTCCACAAAGCCAGCGCATGATAGCTGTCTATGTGAAATTTCTGGAATTTCGGCACACGTTGTCTTTTTTCCGAAATATGAGACAACGCAGTTCTTCTCCGGAAGATATTTTCGACGGGCTGAAACCTTATTTGTCTCCATCTGACCTTGAATCTTTCGACCAGATGCAGAATATGATGAATATGATGAGTATGATGCAGGAAATGCAGAATATGTCTGATATGGATTTTGACCCCATGTCAATGATGGGAATGTTTGCACAGGAGGAACATACTGAACCACAGAAAGAAGGTGAAACAATTGATGGACTGGATGAACAATCCTTTACTGAAAGATATGGACCCGATAAAACTGGAGCTGATTAAGACAGCCGCACTCCAGACTGCCGGCAAAAGCGGGAACTCCCTAGCACCTGTCTTAATGTCTCTCATTACATCGGCCAATCGAAAAGGTATCCGATTTTCTACCGATGAGATTACAATGATTTTAAACATACTGAAAGAGGGAAAATCTCCACAAGAACAAATGCAGATTGACCAGACTGTACAGATGGTCTCTTCAATGATAGCGAAAAATAGAAAATAGAATTGCTGCAAGCAGGAATTTCCACATGGAAATCCCTGCTTGTTTTTCTCTTTCCGTTCTTAAAAATGAACATAAAAATACCACTTAACCATTTCTAATCAAGTGGACTTTTAAGAAGTTGTTTGGCAGGCGTACCATTCTCCTGCATCTCTCGGGTTTTCCCTGTCAAGCCATCGGCGTGTGGACGGGTACGAAATCTTCCACCTCAAACAACTTCTCTTTTAAATACCTGTAATAGCGTTCATAATCATTTGGATGTCGCTCTTTGATATGCCCAACTCTCTCATCCGTAATAATGACCTCACTCGATATGATATCATCCGTTATACATCTGTAGATTTCTTTATCTATTTTTCCGACTGTATGCAAATTAACTCCCTCTTTCGAATTGCCTTAAAACCCTTCTACTTTTCTTTGGCTTCGAATTTCTCTACGTTTCTTTGCACTTTCCCATTCTGCTTTTTGTTCTTCTGTTTCAATAATTAATTGAGGTACCGGCACCGGTTTATCATTTTCGTCCAATGCAACCATAACAAAATATGCACTATTGATTGCCTTTCTGACTCCTTCTTTGTTTTCCACGTAGGTATCTACACGCACTTCCATAGAGGTTTTTCCAACATAAGTAAGTCTGCCTACGATAACAACCATCTCATTTTGATATGCACCTTTCATGAAGCGTAGATTATCAACGGAGGCTGTTGTAACATTCATCATCGCATGACGCTTCGCGACGATTCCGGCAACCTCATCAATCCATTGCATTAGAATTCCACCAAACAAACGATTTGCTCCGTTTAAGTGATTTGGTCGCACAATATGCACGGTTTCTGCCATAGAATCTTGTACTCTTTTTGCTTTTATGTCCATATTTATATCCTTCCTCGTATTATATAGTAGTAGTGTTTATAGTCCCTCTCCAAGGACTGTATGCTATACTATTGGAGATACTGTGGATTGTTTTATCCCTCCTACCACTAGAT
>JAXJXL010000209.1:0-5353 GCA_036307525.1 Faecalimonas sp. | reverse complement strand
TGTTGGAGCACCGTTTAACATGAACTTCATGTTACCTGTACCGGAAGCTTCTTTTGATGCTGTAGAAATCTGTTCGCTGACATCTGCTGCAGCAAAAATCCATTCTGCATTAGATACGCGGTAGTCTTCAATAAATACCACTTTGATTTTTCCGTTGATGCTTGCATCATTGTTGATAACATCTGCAACAGAGTTAATCAACTTAATTGTCTGTTTTGCACGTCTGTAACCTGCAGCTGCTTTCGCACCAAAGATAAATGTTCTTGGGTAGAATGACATTCCCGGATTATCTTTAATCTGATTGTACAAGTACATTACGTGTAAAATGTTGAGGAATTGACGTTTGTACTCATGTAATCTCTTAACTTGTACGTCAAAGATAGAGTTCGGGTCAACTTCCACACCGTTGTGTTTTAAGATATATTCTGCAAGACGAACTTTATTTTGATACTTGATTTCCATAAATTCTTTTCTTGCTTTTTCATCTTCTACAAGTGGTTTTAATTTAGCCATCTGAGAAAGGTCTGTAATCCAGCCATCTCCGATATGCTCTGTTACCCAGTCAGCAAGGAGTGGGTTACCATGTAATAAGAAACGTCTTTGTGTAATACCGTTTGTTTTGTTGTTAAATTTAAGTGGCATCATCTCATAGAAATCTTTAAGCTCTTGTTTCTTTAAGATTTCTGTATGAAGTGCAGCAACACCGTTTACTGAGTAGCCTGCAGCGATTGCAAGATGAGCCATCTTAACCTGACCATCGTATAAAATAGCCATTTTACGAACTTTTTCTTCGTTGCCTGGGTATTTTGCTCTGATTTCAGCCACAAAACGGCGGTCAATTTCTTCTACAATTTGGTACACACGTGGAAGTAATCTCTTGAATAGGTCAATTGGCCATTTTTCAAGCGCTTCTGCCATGATTGTGTGGTTGGTGTAAGCACATGTTTTTGTTGTAACTTCCCATGCTTCATCCCATTCTAAACCTTCTTCATCCATAAGAAGTCTCATAAGCTCTGCTACAGAAACTGTTGGATGAGTATCGTTCATCTGAATCGTTACTTTTTCGTAAAGCTTCTTGATATCGTCATGGTCTCTCTTGTATTTTGCAATTAATTCCTGCAAACTTGCTGAGATAAAGAAGTATTGTTGTTTTAAACGAAGCTCTTTACCTGCATAGTGGTTATCGTTTGGATATAATACTTCAACAATTGTTTTTGCAAGGTTTTCCTGCTCAATTGCTTTTTGGTATTCACCTTTGTCAAAGTGGTCTAACTGGAATTCTGTAATCGCTTTTGCATCCCAAATACGAAGTGTGTTTACAATGTTGTTATTGTAACCAACGATTGGCATATCGTATGGGATAGCAAGTACAGATTCATAATTTTCCTGAATATAGTTATTTCTTCCTGTTTTTTCATCGTATTCTACACGAATATTTCCGCCAAAGCGAACTTCTTTCGCATATTCATCACGACGAACTTCAAATGGGTTACCTTCTTTTAACCAGTTGTCCGGTTTTTCTACTTGGTAACCATTTTCGATTTTTTGCTTAAACATACCATAGCGGTAACGGATACCACAGCCGTATGCTGCATATCCAAGGGAAGCAAGTGAATCTAAGAAACATGCTGCAAGTCTTCCAAGACCACCATTACCGAGAGCTGCGTCCGGTTCCTGATCTTCGATTACGTTGATGTCGATTCCCATTTCATCTAATGCTTCGCGTACTTCTTTGTATGAAGTTAGGTTAATTAAGTTATTTCCTAATGCTCTACCCATTAAGAATTCCATTGACATATAGTAAACTGTCTTTGGGTCATCTTTCTTATACTGCTCTTGTGTTGCCAACCAGTTATCAATAATCTGGTCCTTCACAGCATAAGAAACAGCTTGAAAACGTTGTTGCTCTGTCGCTTCTTCAATTGTCTTTCTATACAAACGTTTTACGTTCTCTTTTACTTGTTCTTGAAATTCTTTTTTGTTAAATTTTGTCTTTGCCATATAATTCTCCCTATCTCTCAACACCTAAAGTCACCTTTTCGCCATTGATATTCCATTCTTTTGTATAGCCTTCTGGTGTTTTATTTTCTACAGCGGTAGCTAATACTTCTCCGCCGATTTCTTCTGCATATTTTGCAAAAATTCCTTCTGCTTTTTCAGTTCCCACATAAGACACCCTAATCTTATCTGTCACTTCAAAATCAGCTTCTTTTCTCATAGTTTGGATTTTGCTGATTAATTCTCTTACAAAACCTTCTTCTAACAGTTCTTCGGTCAGATTTGTATCAAGAACAACCGTAATATTATTGTCATTTTCTGATACGTATCCTTCCATCTGAGCCATGTCAATCAAAAGGTCTTCTTTCATAAGAACAACTTCTTGACCATTGATGTCTAATTTGAGCATGCCGGTAGCGTTCACTTCATCCATAGCCGCGTTTCCGTCTAATGAATCAAGCGCACCTCTGATACCGCCAAGTAACTTGCCGTATTTTGGTCCAACAGTCTTCAGTTGTGGTTTAAATGTATAAGAAGTAAATGCTCTTACATCATCAGTAAACTCTAATGTTTTCACATTTAACTCTTCTTCCACGATTTCCTGATAGAACTCAGGTAAGGTTTTTTCTGATTTTACAAACATCTTGCCAATTGGCTGACGGTTCTTGATGTTTGCAGCATTTCTACAAGCACGACCCATAACAACGAGCTTTAATACCTCGTCCATGTTTGCTTCCAAATCAGCATCAATCATAGATGCATCTGCAACTGGGTAATCACACAAATGAATACTTTCCGGAGCATTTGCATCCAAACCTCTTACTAAGTTCTGATAAATGTCTTCTGTCATAAATGGAATCATTGGAGCTGCCACTTTTGCTACAGTCACAAGTGCAGTATAAAGTGTCATGTAAGCATTAATCTTATCTTGTTCCATTCCTTTTGCCCAGAAACGTTCACGGCTTCTTCTGACATACCAGTTACTCATATCATCTACGAAATCTTGAAGCGCTCTAGCCGCTTCCGGAATTCTGTAGTTTTCAAGGTTCTCGTCAACTGTCTTAATTAATGTATTCAACTTGGACAGTAACCATTTATCCATAACAGAAAGTTTCTCATATTCCAATGCATATTTTGTGGCATCGAACTGATCAATTTCTGCATAGAGCACAAAGAATGCATAGGTATTCCACAAAGTGCCCATGAATTTACGTTGTCCTTCCACAACCGCATCACCATGGAAACGATTAGGAAGCCAAGGTGCACTGTTAATATAGAAATACCAACGAATGGCATCTGCGCCGTATTTTTCCAAAGCTTCAAATGGGTCTACTGCATTTCCTTTTGACTTACTCATCTTCTGACCGTCCTTATCCTGAACATGACCAAGTACAAGTACGTTCTTGTAAGGAGCCTTGTCAAAAATTAATGTCGAAATTGCAAGCAATGAGTAGAACCATCCACGTGTCTGGTCAACACCTTCTGAAATAAATTCAGCCGGGAATTGCTGTTCAAACAAGTCATGGTTTTCAAACGGATAGTGATGCTGAGCAAATGGCATAGCTCCACTATCAAACCAGCAATCGATAACCTCCGGTACACGGTGCATTTCTTTTCCACAGTGTGGACACTTGATTGTCACTTCATCGATAAATGGACGGTGAAGCTCTACGTTGTCCGGACAGTTGTCAGACATAGACTTCAACTCTTCAATGCTTCCGATAGAATGCTGATGTCCGCATTCACATTCCCAAATATTAAGTGGAGTTCCCCAATAACGGTTACGGCTGATACCCCAGTCCTGTACATTTTCTAACCAGTCACCGAAACGGCCTTTACCGATACTTTCCGGAATCCAGTTCACGGTATTGTTATTGCGAATTAAGTTTTCTTTCACATCTGTCATCTTAATAAACCAAGATTCACGAGCATAGTAAATAAGCGGAGTATTACATCTCCAACAGTGTGGATAACTATGTTCAAAGTTTGGTGCTGAGAAAAGTAATCCTCTGTCTTCCAAATCCTGAAGTACCAATGGGTCAGCCTTCTTACAGAATGTGCCTGCCCAAGGGGTCTCTTCTGTCATCTCGCCCTTTTCATCTACTAATTGAAGGAATGGAAGGTCGTATTTACGTCCTACATTCGCGTCGTCTTCACCAAATGCCGGCGCAATATGAACCACACCTGTACCATCTGTCAGTGTTACATAGGTGTCACAGGTTACATAATATGCCTTCTTGTTCAATTGTGCAAAGGAAAATAATGGTTCGTATTCTTTTCCTTCTAAGTCCTTACCTACATAAGTCTCAAGGACCTCAACATCGCCTTCTAATACAGATGCAACTAATGCTTCTGCCATATAGTACGTGTATTCACCATTTTTTACTTTGACATAAGTCTCATTCGGATTCACACAAAGAGCCACGTTAGATGGCAATGTCCAAGGTGTTGTTGTCCATGCTAAGATATAAGCATCTTCACCTTTCACTTTAAATCTTGCGATTGCAGAACGTTCTTTCACATCCTTATATCCTTGCGCAACTTCATGGCTGGACAATGGAGTTCCACAACGTGGGCAGTAAGGTACAATTTTATATCCTTTATAAAGAAGTCCTTTATCCCAGATTTGCTTTAACGCCCACCACTCTGACTCAATGAAATTGTTGTCGTATGTGATGTATGGATTTTCCATATCTACCCAGAAGCCTACTGTCGAAGAAAATCCTTCCCACATGCCTTTGTATTTCCATACGCTGTCTTTACAGTGCGCGATAAATGGCGCAAGACCATACTCTTCAATCTGCTCTTTTCCGTTAATGCCAAGCATTTTTTCTACTTCAAGCTCTACCGGAAGACCATGGGTATCCCATCCGGCTTTTCTAGGTACCATATATCCCTTCATTGTACGGTATCTCGGAACCATATCTTTGATAACACGAGTTAATACGTGTCCGATATGCGGTTTACCATTGGCTGTCGGTGGTCCATCGTAAAAAGTATAGGTTTCGCCTTCTTTGCGATTTTCTAAACTTTTTTCGAAAATCTTATTATCAGCCCAAAACTTTTCTGTTTTCTTTTCGCGTTCTACAAACTTAAGGTCTGTCGATACTTTCTGATACATTTTTCTTCCTCCTTTTTTGATGTATAGGAAATAATTGTTTTGCAAACAAAAAATGCTCTTACCCTGTAAAAGGATAAAAGCATACTGCAATTATTTATTAACCACCTATTACATCATACTAACATATGTGTTCCTGTTAACGGTAGAAAACCGTCAGCACTTATTAGGATTACAAATCCGTTCACTGCTGCAACTCGGAAGTGATATTCAAATATACGCTACTTGCATCAGGCT
>JAXJXL010000208.1:0-17636 GCA_036307525.1 Faecalimonas sp. | reverse complement strand
CTTTATGTGCAAGATATGAAACAACTTCCGCAGTCGGCTGCATCCAATCGAACTTCGCTTACACTTGTTCTCTTGGGCATCCTTTGCATGGTCCTCCGTAATCTACTCTCGCTTCGTTAAACTCGCGACAGTAGAACTACGGACTCAACATGTGTTGAAGGGACAAAAAAGATGCAATAATTTTTTGTTATTCATCTAGCATCAATTTCCCTCTTTTTGCCTTTTCCTTCAACCTTGCCATCTGTTCTTTTTCTATTTGCTGAATACTTTTCTCCGGTGTAGGCAAATCTTCCGGCATTGTACCACCAATTTTCTCAATGGCTGTTCTGACTTCTTTGCCAACTGCATAATGTACTTTAGTTGCATTGGTTGCACCTTGTATCTCATCCTTACGAAGTTTTTCTTCTGTTTGAGATATTCTAAACAAATTGGCAATTAGTTCTGTACTACCCATATAATCCAGAATCTTTTGTCCTACCTCCAAACCTTTTCGAGCATGAATGTCATCTACATCCAAACCACCATACAATCCCATATAACCTGCATTTTGAAAAATTGCAAATTCTTCATTTGTAATAACACCTGCATCATGTGCTGTTTCTGCAAGCAACTGATTCCACTGCTTAATATCTCCTCGCACAACCAAACGCCGATTGTCTTCACTTAACTGATTGAAATGGTCTGCGACTTCTTGTCGGTAGGTCTGTATTGCAAAATAAGTTTGACCTAACGCAATCACTTCTTTGCGTGGATCTCCATTTTGAACAATCAGATAGCAAGCATATCTTGACAGTTCGTAATCTACTTTCGACTTGGTAGTTGCACCAGCATTAACGATTTTGCTGACCTCAGCAAAATCGTTCGAACTATCATGTCCACTGTTCTCGCATGCTACCATTGCACGATTAATTACTTTTTGAAAATTTCTCCACTGCGTATAATCAAGCGCTATTGCTAATTCTCTAGCACTCCAAAATTCAGTACCATCTTCTCTGATTATTTTAATGTCCTCAAATCGTTTATATTCTTTCGCTACCAATTTGCTCATTCTTTTATCCTTTCCTCTACTAGCTTATCAAGATAGTGTAATTTTTCCACTCCAGCATACACATAGGCTCAGATTTTAAATGTAAAAATCTGAGCCTATTGCTTTGGCAATGAAAAGCACTTTAATCCTCGTTGTAAACATATTTCGAACGTTATTAACTCGCATCATTAATTTTGTTAGTTACAATGGAAGTCAATGTATTTACCTTTTCTCTACCTTCACTATCTTCAATTTCCTTCATAAGCTCTTCTACCAATTTTTCTCTATCATAATTCAAACGTTTCAGTAGAGGTGCATGCCTTAATTCAAAACTTTTAAAAACATCGTCCCAAGTAAATGCATAAACTTCATAGTTTTCCACTTGTAAAACTAAACCTATTTTCCCTTTGTCTTTAAATGCCTCATATCTTCCTTTTACATCCTCATCCACTTCTCTGCAAACAGCAATAAACTTCCATCTCCTATACTCACTATTATAATTGGGTTGTTTTCTTACAAAGTCTATATAATCTTCAATCTGTCTTAATACCTTCTTAGATAATATTACTTTCGGCGCTTTTAATTCCACAATAATGTTCTCTTCCAAAATTGTTTCAAACGAATTCTCAACATTTCGAACACTACACATAAAGATGTCCATTCTACGTTCTTGTTCGATATCGTCTTTAAGTGTCGCATCAATATTTCTTTCGCCATACAAAATATTAAGATATTTTTCCAACGCTTTCTTCATTCTTTCGTCTGCGCTTGCTAAATTATACTGCTCGCCAAACAGCCAAAAATGTTGTTCCACAATCTTTTGAACATGATCACGTTCATTAGCATATCGAGTTAAATCATATACAATAGTCCTCAACAACTCGATAACCTTATATCTATCTTGGACAAATTTAATTGCATCAATTATATTTTCGAGTTTTGTTTTTTTCAACATATCGGAAAAATCTTGTCTCTGTTTTGGCGTAAGTTCCACTATTTGTTCAACTATTGCCAAAACATTCTCGCGTTCTTCAGAATTAAGCAAAAGATTCAAAAAACCTAACAACGATTTTTCTTGTATTGGCCGTAACTTATAAAAAATTCTCGGCTCAATTTTATAGATTTCCTTTGTCACTTTTTCCAAATCTTGTTTCCGCATTTTTCCATATGCATCATTTGGAAACTCTGGGAAAGTCTTTTTTTCCTCTATCATTTGTCTCACTGCATCATCCGCTTTTTGAGACATAAATTTTCCAATTTTCTTTTCAATAAATTCGGTTATGAGTTTCTTAAGTTCTTTATATATTTTCTTGTCGTTTTCATCGGTAAATAAACTTAATTGCTCACTCTCCATATCTGTTCCAATGTTTTCGTGATTATCAAAGAACTCCGATTTCACAAAAACACTATGATTAAACTCAATAGTATTTCTGTTAAAAGATGTTGTTTCAATACTTTTCACTTCATCTTTGCTATCAAAGAAATAGCAGCAGAATTTTTCTTTAATAGATTCTTCCCATACAATGAGTGTAATTTCAAATCTATTTCCAGCTATTATTTTTACTGTCTTTTCACTGAATTCTGTATTAATGTATTTTTCATAATCTATTGAAACTCCATTAACATTAATTTTAAGATTTCTACCCTTGCACAAGTATAAAAACCATGCGAATTCCTTTAACAATGCTGGTTCAAGCACATCAAACGCCATATTCTCTGATGTTAAAGAAAAAATATTCTCAAACTCTACCCTTGTTCCTGTCTTTTTTATTTCAGAAACTTGCGGCTCTGTACAATTAACAACCTCTTTCCTGTCATTTTCTAATATTATTTCATATGTTTTGAATACGTCATTACTTTTATAAATTGTAGTCCACTTTGCGCTACTGGCAAAAGCAGAAAAAGAAAACCTTCCTTTTCCCTTATTTGCTTTGGATTTCATTTTTAAAGATAATAGGTTTTTTCTCGATGTCAAAAAAGCTCCGAATGTGTCTGATATATCATCATAAATAATTCCATCCCCATTATCTGAAATGGATAATGTTTCAAGTCCAGATGCTACATTTAAAGTATAATCAATATTCACTTCTGTCGCATGTGCTTCAAATCCATTCCATATATACTCACAAACAGCCTCCTTGTAGTCATTTGTGATTCCCGAAGATTCAATACTCTGATTTTTTACACTTAATTGTAATATCATATCTGAACACCTCCATAACATGTCTACATTTCTTTTATACACTAGATTAATTTAGAGATTTCTTTCAAACATCAAATAAACTCATTTGGTTTTCTATTAATGATTTTACTTTTCTTTCCTTTATTATATCTGAATCATCAATTTCCCCAAACAATACTGGTGATTTTGGATTATGCATTACGAAATTCCTATCAACCGTATTCGCACTATAATTCGCATAACAATATAAGCACCCATTCTTGCACGTATTATATGCACCTATATCAATGCTCGCTACACATCCACATTCTGCTCTTTGATTTGTGTCTTTATCAACATTGAGTTTAAAACCACCAATTCTCTCAATTCTCTCTCTATCAATACAATGTGCATGCTCAACTCCCAATTCGTGAAAATCCCCTATTTCTGCACAAGTATCAATGTACAAGCCATATTCCTTTGCTATTTCTACAAATCGTTGCAATAACTCTACGTGCATTTCATGTGTATCTTTCACAATATTGAGCCTCTTTACATTTCGCTCTGTATTTCTATACAAATCAACAAAGCTAACCGTGCATTTCTCCGTGTAATCTGCTAACTTTGATGCTAATACTTCGAAATATTTGCAATGATAATCCATAGAATATTGTTCACTAAAAAATATAGGATCATATCTCCAAACAACTTTTTCTTTTCCTATCTCCTTTGATAAATTCTGAAATGTCGGAATGATAATCTTATTTTTTGATGGTAAATGTCTCTCTACATCCGGTCCATACGCATTAAGCGTAAATTGAAAATAGTACGTATAGTCTTCTAGTTCTTCCAAGTGTGTCAACATTGGCGTTGGATTTTTTGTCCAGAAAACTATTGCATCAACTACGTCTGGTGATAAGTCAATTCTACTCACTTGATGAATATTCATTGGATTTCTGACCAATACATACTTTTCTTTTAATCTATTTATCATCCATTCCGAATAATAAGAGGGGATATCTGTACGTCTACTTGCACTTATTATCACTCTTACACCTCCTGTTAAAACACTTCAATCAAAAGTTGGGCACTAGAACAAAATCTCCAAGGTTCGTATATATCAAGTTCCCGAGGAATATCAAAAAGAACACAATTCGATTCGTGTCTCATTCCATACCGCTGATAACCATTTTGAATATAATAATCAAAATAATATGCCTGGCTATTCTCTTTTAAACCCGAATCGTCTAATATCTTGGCAAGCTTCGTAAAACAATCTCTCCCCCCATTATTACTATTAACATCATTAATAAGAACCACTAGCGGTTTCCCCTGTTGTCTACATACTATGATATTGCGAACTAGGTTTTTAAAAAATTTTTCTATTTGTCCAATTTGGCCGGTGTTATAAAAATGTGAAATAACATATTGTAAAACAATAACATTTGCACGCGAAATGTTAAATTCTTCTGTTACTGCATCCATATATCTAAATTGCGTTTTGTATAAAGTTTTTGTTCTGTAAGACTCTATTTGTTTATGAATTAACCGCCATCTTTCATTTACATCAATTCCAATATAACTCACACCCTTGTCGTAGGATTTTTCATGACAATATCTTTCGAATGCCATCAAGTCCGGACATGCACCACAACCGATCGATAAAACATGATAATCTTCTATTTGCTCAAGAGCCTTACTTTTTCTCATTAGATAAAGAAGTTCTGAAGCGTATTTTACTGTATAATCACAAACATAAAAATTCAGCATCCTGTCACAGACATAGTCTTTCATGCCGTGCGGATATCTCAAAGGATAATGCACCTCTTCCAAACATTTTTTACAATTTCCCGGACATTTCCCTGGACAGCCGTCCTGATGTTCACAATGGGTGCAACTTGAATAAATATATTGTTGATGACAATGCTCTACTACTTTTTCAACCAGTGATTTCTTCTTTAATCTTTTGAGTTCTTCTATGGTCAGTTTCGAATTGTAATAGTCAACTTGCATACTACTATCATTTTTCTGTCCACAGACAGGACAAATGTCATATTCTCTTTCTCTCATTCCTGGAGTTTGTGTTACGAGGCTCTGCCTATATATTCTATGGCAAAAATTGCACACTTTCAAACCACTATGTTTTTCAAACTCCGTAATTTCATTTTTTTCATCCAAAGCAAGCATATCGTCCCTCTCTTTCGTATACGCATTTCTCTCTTCCACCGAATTATTTTAAGTATAGTCTTTTTCTCTAACACAATGGTTTAGTCTTTTACACAAGTCGATCATAGTTACCTTACTCAACTATCTCAACATTCGCATATGACAATGATTTATCGAACGCACTTGCTTTAATACCATTATAGGCTTAGAACAGTTGTTCGTCAATTGTCGATTACAAATTATTATCTTTTTATGACTAACCAAAACAATTTATCGTACCATGATTTTCTCCTCTCTCAAGAAATAAAAAAGCAAGAAAATAGAACGTGCTATACACGCTATCTCCTTGCATTGATAACCCAATATCATTCTATCACAGGTTGTGCTTCTTCACAACATCTAAAAATTCATACTACGCACTGTTTTTGTCGAGCTCTCTCCAACACCACGCATTCCTCCCAAAGCTCCTTATCGCCATTCCATTACATATTACCTCATACAATTTCGGATCAACTAAATGCTTATTCGTAATATCACTGATAGTAACACGCCCAGTTCCAAGATATAAATCTTTTGCCACACAATAAAGTATATATCCTTTGCTATAAATAGCATTTAACTTGATTTTATCAAACTCAATCGTATTCTTCTTAACTTGATCTTTCGTCACTTTCACCAGCTCATTATCTGCTGCAAACAAATATATCACTGCGAGTAATGCATAATTGTTTTCATTTTAATTATTGATTGCCTTTTCGAATATTTCTTGATGTCTTTTATTATTATACATTATTAATTTCAGTAAGTGCTAAAAAATCCCAGACGTTAGTCCGAAACATAAACAATCAGCCGCCCAAGGGATAACCCTGGGCGGCCTTTAAGACTATTCCATTATTTTAACACCAACATTTCTCCACCCTTTACACAATAGGTCTGATTGTTCTTCATAAACCAAACATCTATTGTAGATGGATTATGTATGATTGTTTCATCCACACTGACCTCAAGACCTTCATATGCCTTTACATAATCGTAAATTTCAATATTAGTAGCATACCAAATATCATCTCGATTACTAACATAGTCAGCAAACTGTTCTATCACATCCCAATTGTCATCATTATCGAACTCATAGGAATGTCCCCACACATAAAACAACCAGTTATCCATCGCATGGCGTGACGAATCTTCCACAAAGTGCTTTGCAAATTCCATGAGTCTTGGATTGTTATGATGGCATGTTGGATGAAGTGTAAGCCATTCTGTAGGAAACTTGAAATTCTCAGTGGACACTACTGTTCTGGCATAGCAAATGCCACACTTTTTCAAAGCTTCCACTACCTCTTCGCTATAAGTCCCATACGGATAAGCCATCCCCCTTGCCAAGGTATGATACTGCTCCTCAATATTCTTTCGGTCTTCTAGGATTTCTCGCAATATATCCGGCATTTTTAATTTCTCAAGAAAGGGATGTGTTAATGCATGTACTGCCACTTCTTGTCCGGAGCCGATATATAGTTTTTGAGATTCTGACAACTTCATTCTTCCATAGTAACGACTACGTTCTGCATCTTCCGGGAAATAGAGTCCGGTGTTAATATTAAATGTCCCCTTCAACCCATGCGCATTGAAAATATCAATTAACCGGATATCCTCAACTACACCATCATCATAGCTAAATGTAAGCACCTTTGATTTGCCATCTTTTAATTTCATATACATGATATATCTCTCCTCGTGTTTCCAATCATTTTGAATAGTTTTTCTTGTGGGACTGTTATCGTTTTCTCAAAAGAAGCATAATCTGTCACTTTTTCAATATTCCATGTATTTTCAGCTGTCATAGGTAATCTCTCCAACATTCTGTCTCGCTCCTCATAGACACCTTCCTCCACACTCGGACATTTTGTTGAAATGTGATCTCCCCATGCCAAAAGTTGACCACCAAGAATCTGTGAAGTTTTTGGACTTTCATATCCTGTTTCATGAATCGGAGATTTAATAGCTTTTGCTCTCCATGAATAAACGGACCAATCAAATACCTCTTTAGGCGACCACATCTGGAGTGGCGTAACCACATACGTCGGAATCCACGAACAATTAATCACTTTAAAACCTGCTTCAAGTAGGTCTGATGTGAGTTGATATAAATTTTCCCATGACATTACCCAAATGTCTTTTGAAACCTTATTATTTACATCCTTCGCAAAACCTTCCCATACGATTGGTTGTTTGCCTTTCTCAAAAATCACTTCTGCCGTTTCTGATATAAAATGTGCATATAAAAGTTCTGCCAACATTCTTTTATCTTCCATATCGGAATCAATTCCTACACTTTTTGCATACTCACAACACTGTGGACACTTAGTCCATTCATCCATAGCATAGGCTTCATCTCCTCCGATATGTATATATTTTGAATACGGAAACATATCACAAAGTTCACGGAAGAGTTCTCTCATCGCCTCCATTGAATCTTCATGTTGACAAATAACCCCTTTTGTTCCAAACAAATCCCCGTATGCCTCACCGAAGCTGATACAGTGCCCCGGAACATCGATTTCAGGCATTAACTCTACTCCACGTGCGTTTGCATATTCCACAAGTTCCTTTATTTGTTCTTGTGTATAAAAACGTCCTAATGTTGATAACTTCGGAAAAATTTTGCTTGGCAATGTATAACTCTGGTCGTCTGTAAAATGTAGTTGTAATACAGACATTTTGTAAAAGTAGCACATATCTACATAACTCAAAAGATAAGGAAAAGTATGCCAATTCCTTGCAAGATCTATCATCATGCCACGATAAATACAATCCGGTGCGTCTTCAACTATAATTGTAGGAAGTAAAATCTGTTCAGCACTTACATTCATAATTTGTAAAACTGTAGCAAATGCGTGATTTGCACCAACTGAATCTGATGCATAGATAACTACACCTTCTTCATTCACTACAAGTCGATATTCCTCAGAAGCCAATTCTGCCTCATAAATCACTTGCATTGGCGCATCCTCTTCCTTTGTTATCGCTATGCCATATATTCTTTCTGCATAGATCACAAATGAATCAATAGCATTAGAAAACTTTTCATTATTCTTAATATCCGGTGCAAATGCTAAATAATCCATTTTATCATTAATCATTGTAACCTTTTTAGGTGTTGGAATTATATCCATAATAAAATACCTCTTCTATTCATTTAAAATCAGAAAACAAGTAGCCGCACAGCTCCCAAGATTCCCGAAGCCAACTTTGTATTTTCAAGTTTATTTGCAGGTGTGTTGGATACATTGATTTTAATAGTATTTACGCCCTCACGCAATATACCTGAAATATCGAATTGATATGGTGCCCACATTCTTACGCCAATCACTTGGTCATTAATAATCAACTCTGCAATTTCGTGTACCGTACCTAAGTCCAAAATAATTCGTCTGTCAGGTGAATCAATATCAATTGTTGTCTCGTAGGCAACTGTCCCCGAAAAATCATCCATTCCTTCTCTCTCACACCAATCAGTCAAATCAAATTGATTAGATATATCAATGACTGTTGGGTTATTGACACATAAAATTTTACTTTCTCTGCGTCCTAAAACGAGACTTGTACAAATACTATTTTCCCCAACATGACATGACACTTCTTTTTGTGTTCCGTCCCAGGCATCCCAACACTCCACGCTGCCATCCTTATAGTCAGAACATGCGAGTTGTACCATGCCGTAGAATACTTCCTCTCCCTCATTCGTAAAAAGATAGAAGTGTTCATCTCCTTTTACAACATGACTAACTCTGATATCCGATGAAGAGTAACCTGATATAAGTTTGACATCTCTTTTACATTGTGAATCGTTGCTCCAAATATTATCTAATTCGTCAATAATATTTTCTACCTCGTCCCAATATATAACATGTCCTCCATGTTCCTTAAATTCATTGAGTGTCTTTGATACCTGTACGTCTCTTATCATGTCTTTTGATTCAATAATTAATACGCGATACGCCTGCTTTTTAACCTTCAACCATCCTGCTTCCTCGCGACAATTATTACTTGTCAAAACTTCTTTTTCCAGATAATTAAATTCAATCTGATTACAATATAATTCTTTCACAGATTCCCACGGCAAATAGGCTTCTTCACACAGGACTGCTATTGGAGTAACATTATAACTATCAGTCATCAACCAGCACATGCGCTTGATATAGTTGGCAATGTTCTTATAATATTTCCAAAAAGTATTATTAGGTCCCACGTCCGGTGGTCTTTCTCCTGAACGTACTTCTCCATCAATAGAATAAAAGAACGCATGTGGATACAAAAGATTTACGCCACGCACAAACATCCAGTCTAAATACCATTTCATATTATCCACAGTAAATGCCCATTGAATTCCATTAGGACCGCAGCATCCAAAACATTCGTTAGAATTACGTCTTTTTCCACTGTGTCTTGCTGCGTCGGAAGAACATTTTCCCATTGTTGATTCTCGCCCAACAAAAGCTTTTTCTTCCTCAGGTGCAACATATCTCCATACTAAATCCTGTCCCGGTATATGAAAATACTTCAGTAAACCGATATCATCACTCTCACCCGGATGTCCGGCAAGAGCAATTCCATGGTCTTCACACCATTGCGATATCTGCTGATAATATGATTCACTCAATCTTTGATAAACTGTTTTTTTATACCTTCTACGTACATCTTCATGTGTTGCATCACTCGCACTTAGCCACAGTAGAGGTAATTCCTCCACCTTGCCACCTGTTTGTTCCCAGTATTTATCAAATCCAACAGTCCAAGGTTTAGACCCTCGTCTCGCACAGCGACCAAGTTCCGCCGGTTCATCCGTAAACATACCAATGACCGTTGTTCCAAAATAGTCTTTAAGCACTTCATAATAACGATCATATGTAATATGAATGAACTTTCTCATTGCATCAGGATTCAACAAATCACCTGACGCAGGGGCTCCCTTTTCTCCGTCATCCTCTCCAATATGAATTCCACGAATTGTTCCGTGGGAGTATCCTTCGATTAAAAAAAACACACTTTTGTCCTCTTGATTCACAATTGGAAATCGGACATTCTGAATAGTCTCCGGGATAATTTCTCCCTTATCATTCTTAGTAGCAAGGACAACAGCAAGAAGCATTTCCTCTGTTGCCAGATTAGGTTTGCATTCTCCTGAATCTGAGTTGTATTCTTCTATCCGCAGCGCCCGTGTTGCATATTCTGGATTATCTTTAACAACCAAGCCATGTGCCGAACCAGATGGATACATGGCTTCATCATAGAGAATCACCTTCATTCCACGTTTCTCCGCTTCTACAACAGCATGCTTCACATAATGCATAAACACGTCTGAGAGATATGGGATTTCTTTAGGAATCCCTTTTCTAGGGTGAATGATAAATCCCATAACGCCCTTCTCACAGAAGTCATCAATTTGTCTTGTGATTTCTTGTTCTGACAGAGTATCATTCCAAAACCAAAATGGCATGGGCGTAAATTCATCTGAAGGTGTCAAAAATTCCTGTCGCAATTCTCGTCTCATCATATCACCTCTTTGCATATTTATTTGAATGATGCTATGTCATACATCGTCAAATATTTTGCTGTATTTTCCAACATTTCTTTAAATAATTTCCTTGCCTCATTATGTGAAATTGTCACCAATGGATCGTTACAAAATGCCGAAAAGGCAAGTTCTAAATCTCTCTCCTCGCATGCCCTTGAAACAATCTCTTGTTCTCCACAGATTCTTGCAATCAGTGGATAAATGGTATCCGGAATGTTTCCTGCAAGCACGGGCACTAACGAATCTGCTCTAAATACAGCATTCGTTTCAACCACTGCACCAAGTGGCAGATTCGGTATTTGTCCTTTATTTGGAATATTAACATTGGTAACTAAATCCGTCAATCCAAGCAGTGCTCTCATTTGCTCTACGCCCTCTTCTCCGGTGTTTTGTATTTCTATTTTTTTCTCACCGGAAATCATCTGTGCGCTCTCATTTAAACGACGTTGCAAATCCTCTTTTCTCCATGCAACTGAAGTAAGCGCAAATTTCCAATCCGTGACACACTCTGGATTTCTCAAATACCAAGTTCCTTCGCAAAATTCTGATAAATGCCTATCTCCTGCAGCCGCAATGTAACCGTATCGAGAGAACAAATCCATTTTTACACTTTCACGACAGGTGAATGAATTGTTCATCCAATTCTTATCTGCTTGCTCTTTTGCTCCTGTTTCCTGATGTTTCTCAATGTATTCACGATATGCATCAAAAACATCAACATTACGATACTTTGCACTTGTAAGCCATGTGAAATGATTCACACCTGTTACATTGGTTTTAATTTCTTTACGGTCCTCCACTTTAATGCCACGGGTTTCTTCTAACACTTGTCGCATAAAATTTTGTGTTCCAAAAACCTCATGACAACATCCAAATGCTTTAATTTCCGGAAAAACTCGATAAAGAGTCTTAACACAAAGAGTCATTGGATTTGTATAATTAATAACCCATGCATCCGGACAATTTCTTTTTACTGCTTCTGCAATTTCTTCAAACATTGGAACTGTTCGAAGGGCTCGCACGATTCCTCCCGGTCCTGAGGAATCACCTACTGATTGATAAATTCCATATTTCTCTGGAACATGCACATCAGACTCCATCTCATCAAAAGTACCTGGCAATATGGAAATAACTACAAAATTTGCTCCAGCAAGTGCTTCATCAATAGTCTTGACTGCTTTGTAATCCCAATGTGTCTTTGCTCCATCAACAAAATTATATTTATTTCCAATTAATTCGTTGTGATGGGCGGCTTCATAATCAATGTCATACAAATCTACGCTCCCGCTCATATCCTCGCAGGCTACTAAATCGCTCATCAATCCCCAGGCCCAACCACGTGAACCACCACCGATATAAGCAATTTTAACATTTTCCGCCTTTTTTCCATTATAATTCATGTCTATCTCTCCTATATGTCGTTTTATACAACTCCAGTGGTAACTGTTGCGTACCATCCATTATAATCAAAACTCTTTTTATCTTCCTCGTTTAACAATTCGCCTCGTCCCATGAAATCTAATTCTGGCTCTTCTAGTTCTTCTATCTTATCTATATCACCATTAATATAATCTGCAAGACGTTTCCTACAATGACTTATGCGAAGTATCAATCCACCTATTCTAGAATCATGAACCTCAAATCCATGTGGTTTATTTTCCCAAAACCATTGTGTTCGAAATGCCTCATAGAACTTCTCAATATAGTCTTTCAATTGGTCATAATCATCGAGCAACCTACTCATTGCAAGCTTATCATCAGTTACATAAGCCGCTCTAGTCCGAACTCCTATATCCACTTTCAAAGACAAAACATCACACAATGCTCTCATTGTGGAAAACAATACTCCAAACTCTGCATGTTCTGTAAGGCATTCCAAACGAACTGACATATCCGCATATTCTTTCGCGTCTGTCTTTCGCACGTTGGAGTCAAACTTGCCCATCAGGCAATCGCAATAGAACATATATTTACAAGGATTTACATGTTCCCCCCGTGCATCAGGAGTATCTGGAAGATCCAATAGCATATAATCGTCAAATGAAATCCCAAAACATGTTTGAAATTTATTTTTAATTTGCTGCTCGTCCACAATGCCGTGTGCAATGCAAGAATTGTAAAACATGGATGGTAATACTGAAAATCTGGAACATTCAGCCCCATCATTTCCCCATACAGTAAAAAACACGTCCCTCACGCCATGCTCCATACAACTTGTAAGAGCTGCTTCTCCACTTTTTAGTGAGTACGCATTATGAGGTGCAAAACCACTCCAGCTCCACAATCCACCAGCAAACAGAGTGTTCGGCTTTAGTTTTGCATGCCCCTCTATCCATTGATCATAATGCGCCTTATCTGTTGAATAATAGTCCCAGTATATCAAGCGCACGTTCTCTGGAATCATACTACTTACTGATGCATCAATCTCATCACATTTACTTTCTTGTTCATGCCAACCTGCAGATGCTAACTTGAAAAACATATCGCTCCATATACATACGGAGAATCCATACTTTTTAGCAATCTGCGATACACGATTCAGATGTTCTGTGAAAATATCAATTCGATTGCGATATCCATGCTTTTTCAGGTAATTTCCAAGCCCCAACATGGCAGCCTCATCCATCCCGATATTTGCATTTCGGCTGGTAAAACACTCTGCAAGAGTAGCAAAGATATCATCAATCAGTTGGTAAACCTTCTCCTCACCTACACACAATGTATCTCTACTATCTGCTACATCCCAATAAGTCGGCCAATGTTGCAGTGTAAATAAATGTGCCAATGTCTGGATGCAAGGCACCAACTCTATGCCGCGTGCCTTTGCATATGCATCCAACTCTTTTAATTCTTCTTTTTTATAACGTCCACGATAACGTCCAAAATAAGGTTGATTATTTACTTCATATGTATCCTCAGTATAAAGCATAAGCATGTTATAATCTAATTTTTCCATAATCCTTATCATGCGTTTTACAGATTCTACTGTCATTACCGCATTTCTGGAGTTATCTAACATCAAGCCAAAACGTTCAAATGGCATTTTTGTTTCAAATATGCTCTTGTTTATCATTTTATTTATCGTTTAACCTCAATTCCTTTTTCCAGTTTGTTGTGAACCCATATTCTGTAAAATCCGCTGGCTCCACATACGTTTTAATCGCCAAAGAAGCCTCCTTATTATCCACATAAATACCCATATAACCACCGAGATTAGGCACCATGTCAGTTAGATAAAAATATCGATTCTGATATGCTTTTCCATCAAACCAAATCGCAAACTTCACGTCATCCTTCTTACCATCTTCATCCGAATCGACATATTCAAAACTCATGGTTAATTTAACATCTTGACCAGTCAATTTCACTCCTGCTTCCTTAGAACGAAGCACAAGCGGTTCAAACGGTTGCCCTGCTGCAGATTTGATTTGAATTGTATCTTCCGCTATATTATAAATCGCAAGACCATGCCATGCACTTTGCCCGCCTCCGACAAGAATTCGAGCACCCGATGCGTCAGAAAAGTTTACTGTATCAGAGAAAATTACACGATCCAAGTCACCCTTTTCACAACTTCCGCTTGCCGACAAACGGTTGTCGTTGTATTTGTATACACCGGTTTTAATTCCATAGGAATCAAACGTAAGTTTTGTAAAACTCTCGTTCATAATTGGCGCCGGTCCTGCATCCTCTTCCTCCCCATGATATAACGGAGACAAAGAAGTTCCCTGTAGTGTCACATATCTTGTCAATGTCTCCAGTGGCAATCCCGTCAAATGATAAGATTCCTTATAATCATTCACATTGACTGTAATCTCTACGTCAGTTGTTGTTTGCGAAGTATTTGAAAATACAAAACTTAATCCTATCCTATTCCACGTTTCTTTAAAGCTTGTAATTCCAGCTTCCTCAGCAGTAATATCACCCATTTTCTGTGCAATATTGTGAGGTGCTCTTACGCGGAAATAGATTTGCAGAGAATCATCCGGTTGCGGAATGATTCTCACACCACCACCTTGGATACCGATGTAAATAGCATTCTCGCTATTTTCCAAACTACTAAATTTAAATCTATCCTCAAATTTGGTACAATCAAGGGATTCTGTTGCGCCCAAATCAAATCCTGCTCCATTTGCTGCTGTTACTGTCCCCGGCTTATATATACCATCTACTCGGTTTGATAACGTTCACTAAGTCTTTTAACAGTTTGATGAACATAATCATTATCCTTGCAACTTGCTGCCATGCCCCAACTACCACTCCAACCAATGGCAGGTTTTGGTGCATGGTAAGTAATCGAATTCCCTACAAATAAAATTCGTATGGAAGCCTCTTGCACACAAAAAATATGTAACAAAGATGATTTCGGCAATTGACCTTTAGCCGACACAGTATTTTTTTGCACCTCTATTGCTTCATGCATATAAGTTCACACCACCCATTTTTTAGTAATTGTATTATACAACAATAATTCTTAATTTTTAATTTTATATCTTGCTAATTTTCTGGAAAAGTTGTAATATATTGGCATATTAACGGCACGAGGAGGGTATCATGGTTACAAATATGTTTTGTCCCGAACAAGTAGAAGATTATTTTATTAGCGTCAAGGCATGGGCGCAGCAAATGCCGTCTATGCATTATCACACTTCCTATGAATTGTATTATCTCGATTCTGGAACTAGAGAGTATTTTGTCGAGGATAATTTTTTCTCTGTAAATGCTGGGAGTTTTGTTTTGATACCCCCTTCCATCTTTCATAAAACTGGGGGTAACTATGCACGTCGTATTTTGATTGGTTTTACTCATGATTTTCTTACTAGAACTTACACAGACGATGCCATTGATGACATGCTTAAATGCTTTAGTAAAACGTTAATTACTCCTCCTGAAAAAGTGCTGAATCGGTGTAAATCCTTATTAAATGCTCTTAATGATTGCAAAAACGAGCGTGATTTTGCAATATACCTCGGCAATCTACTTTGTGAACTTTCTAAATGTCCTGAAACAGCCATATATAATCAGCAAATAAGCAACCTACTTGAATATATCAATGCTCATTTTGCAGAAATTAATTCCTTAGAACAGATTGCAGACCATTTTTTTATCTCCAAATATCATCTATGCAGAATATTTAAAAACACTATGGGAATTACGATTATTGATTATTTAAATAATATTAAGATTAAAAACGCCTGTGAATATTTGACAACCACTAATAAGAGTATCCAGGAGATTTCTCACCTTTGCGGATTTAACTCTTCCGCATACTTTAGTAATGTGTTTAAGAAATTTACGATGTTATCACCAAATGAATACAGAAAAAGAAGGAAACAATTATAGTATATAAGGATGCCTCTTTCCATGCTCTTGAACGGTGTATTCTTCTTCAAATTAAATTCCCCATTTGAAGAACAACTTCAGTTTCACTTTTACTTTGATACGTCATTTTTGTTCTCCTTTCAAACGTAAAATGCGCTACCTATCTCTCAACAAAATAAGTAACGCATTTCTTCTTTCCATTATTAAATTTGCTTGGATTTTTATGATTTTTTCTCAAAATCGGCTATTTTACCCATATGCATCTATGAAAATGCCGAATTTTTTAGGGCAAAATTTTTTCATTTTTTATCCCAATTTTTGCCCCAAAACCACAACATCTTGTGGTTTTACCCTCTATTTTTCGTCTTTTTCCACAAGTTGCATCTTTATTATTACCTCAACATGTGTCGTCATTGGAAATTGATCCACTGGCTTGACTTTCTTCATCTCATATCCATTCTCACACAGATACTTTAAATCACGTGCAAGTGTCGCTGAATCACAGCTCACATACACAATCCGTTTCGGCTGCATTTTCACCATGGTATCAAGCAACGTCTCATCACAGCCTTTTCTCGGCGGGTCCACAACTATGACATCTGCATAGGCCTTAGTTCCATGCTCACGCTCATACGCAGCATAATATTCCGGCAGAACTTCCTCTGCCTTACCCACGAAGAACTCTACATTTTCCATGCCGTTTATCTTCGCATTATTTCTCGCATCATCTATGGCCTGCGGCACAATCTCCACACCATAGACCTTCTTTGCCTTCTGTGCCAGGAATAAGGAAATGGTTCCGATGCCACAATACAAATCCCACACGGTTTCTTGACCTGTAAGCTGTGCATAGTCCAGCGCAAGCCCGTATAGTTTTTCTGTCTGAACAGGATTTACCTGATAGAAGGATAATGGTGAAATCTGATATTTTACATCCCCAATATAATCTGTGATGTAGCTTTGTCCCCAAAGCACTCGAATCTCCTTGCCCATAATCACATTCGTATTCTCACGGTTAATACTATAGGTAATACTTGTCATTCCTTCGATCCGCACTAACTTATCCACAAGTTTCTCGCTATGAGGTAAGTTATCCCCATTTAGCACCAAACAAACCATAATCTCTTTGGTCTTGAATCCATAGCGAATAAGCACATGGCGAACAAGTCCTCTTTGTGCTTCTTCATCATAAGAGGTAATATGATTTTCCTGCATGAAATCCACAATGATTTTAAGAATTTCCTGATTTACCGGCACCCCAAGAGCACATTCCATATTGGGAATAATCTGATGGGTACGTCCCGCATAAAATCCAGTCACTATATTCCCATTTTTATCGGTTCCTATTGGAAATTGGGCTTTGTTTCGATAGTAAAATGGTT
>JAXJXL010000207.1:0-4533 GCA_036307525.1 Faecalimonas sp. | reverse complement strand
GTAGAAGATATTCTGCGCTTTGAAAAAGGATTGTTTGACTTTATCCAGACAAAATATCCTGAAGTTCCGGAATCTATTAAGACTGAAAAAATCATTACAGAAGAGACGGAAAGCTTATTAATCAAAGCAATCGAAGAATTCAAAGCAGAATTCTAGGAGGCACTATCATGGCAACTATGAGAGAAATTAAAAGACGCCGGGGAAGTATACAAAGTACCCAGCAGATTACGAAGGCCATGAAGCTTGTTTCCACTGTGAAGCTACAAAAGGCACGAGGACGTGCGGAAAATTCAAAGGCATATTTTGAGTATATGTACAAGACAATCACCTCCATGCTTGCAAAGGCAGGAGATGTGGACCATCCGTATTTAAAGGGCGGCAATTCTGAAAATATTGGAATTGTAGTTATTACTTCTAATCGAGGTCTTGCGGGCGGTTACAATGCCAATATCGTGAGAATGATTTCGGGAAGTGAGTTTCCGAAGGAAAAGGTACGCCTTTATACAGTTGGCAGAAAAGGTGCAGATAGTTTATCCAGAAAAGGATACACCATTGCAGCCGACTATTCCGATGTCATTGATGAACCAACATTTGCAGATGCAAAGGACATTGGCAAACAATTGCTTACGGATTTTGCAAATGGTGAAATTGGGGAAATCTATGTGGCATATACCGAATTTAAAAATACAGTGAGTCATATTCCAAAACTCATGAAGTTACTTCCTGTGAATCCGAAGGATTTGCATACAGAGCAGGAAGGGCAGGATGAGCTTACGCTTATGAATTTTGAACCGAATGAGGAGGAAGCAATCTCGCTATTGATTCCGAAATACATGACCAGTATTTTGTATGGTGCTTTTGTAGAGGCAGTTGCAAGTGAAAATGGTGCACGTATGCAGGCGATGGACGCTGCAACAAGTAATGCGGAAGAAATTATCAACGATTTGGAATTGAAATACAATAGAGCCCGTCAGGGAGCTATTACACAGGAATTAACAGAAATTATAGCCGGTGCGGAAGCAATCGGATAAGAGGAGTGAAAAAATGGCAGAAAAAAATATAGGGAAAATCACTCAGGTTATTGGTGCTGTTTTGGACGTGAAATACGCCGAAGGGAAACTTCCGGAAATCAACGAGGCCATTGAGGTTACCAGAAAAGACGGTAGCAGACTCGTGGTGGAAGTAGCACAACATTTGGGTGATGATATCGTAAGATGTATCGCCATGGGACCTACAGACGGATTAGTTCGTGGTATGGATGCGGTTGCCACAGGTGCAGCGATTTCCGTCCCGGTAGGTGAAAATACATTGGGACGTATTTTCAATGTACTTGGCGAGCCAATCGATGAAAAGCCTGCCCCGACTGATGTAGAATATGAGCCGATTCATAAGAAGGCTCCTGCATTTGAAGAGCAATCAACAGAAACAGAACTTTTGGAAACTGGTATCAAGGTTATCGACTTGCTTTGTCCTTTCCAAAAGGGTGGTAAAATCGGGTTGTTCGGTGGTGCCGGTGTAGGAAAAACGGTATTAATTCAGGAATTGATTACGAATATCGCAACTGAACACGGTGGATACTCTGTATTTACCGGTGTAGGTGAAAGAACAAGAGAAGGTAATGACCTCTACTACGAAATGCAGGAATCTGGCGTTATCAATAAAACAGCCATGGTGTTCGGTCAGATGAATGAACCACCTGGAGCACGTATGAGAGTCGGTCTTACCGGACTTACAATGGCAGAATATTTCCGTGATAAAGGTGGAAAAGACGTACTTTTATTCATTGATAATATTTTCCGTTTCACACAGGCAGGCTCCGAAGTGTCAGCGCTTCTTGGACGTATGCCTTCAGCCGTAGGTTACCAGCCTACATTGCAGACAGAAATGGGTGCCCTTCAAGAACGTATCACATCTACTAAGAACGGTTCCATTACATCCGTTCAGGCTGTATACGTGCCGGCGGACGACTTAACTGACCCTGCTCCGGCAACTACCTTTGCCCACTTGGATGCAAAGGTCGTACTTTCCCGTGCGATTACAGAGCTTGGTATCTACCCTGCGGTAGACCCATTGGATTCTTCTTCACGTATGTTAGACCCTAACATCGTAGGGGAAGATCACTACAATGTAGCACGCGGTGTACAGGAAGTATTACAGAAATACAAAGAATTACAAGATATCATTGCAATGCTTGGTATGGACGAGCTTTCAGAAGAAGATAAACTGACAGTTTCTCGTGCAAGAAAGATTCAGAGATTCTTATCTCAACCTTTCTTCGTGGCAACACAGTTTACCGGATTTGAAGGCCGTTATGTTCCGATTAACGAAACCATTCAAGGCTTCAAAGAAATCTTAGAAGGAAAACACGATGATATTCCGGAAGGACATTTCCTCAATGCCGGAAATATCGATGATGTACTAGCCCGTGTGAAATAGAGGTGGCGAGTATGGCAGAAGTGTTCGAATTAAAAATTATAGAGCCGGATGGAATGTTTTATGAAGGACAAGCATCCTTTTTAGAATTTGCTTCGGTTATGGGAGAGATGGGTGTGTATGCAAATCACATTCCACTCACCACTATTTTGGCTCCTGGCGTTGTGAAGATTCACAATGATGGACAGGTAAAAAAAGCTGCTGTTATGGGTGGATTTATCGAAATTCAAAAAGATAAAATCACAATCATGGCAGAAAATGCAGAATGGCCGGAGGAAATCGACGTAGAACGTGCCAAGGCAGCAAAGAAACGCGCCGAAGAACGTCTGCAGAGAAAAGAAGCAGGCTTAGATACGGCGCGAGCAGAAGCGGCACTGAAAAGGGCGATGGCTCGAATTAGCGCGGCGAGATAAAGAATCTGGGGCTTTAGGGAGCAGGGGTAGTGTACTCCTGCTCTGTGTAGGATGAAAGTTAGGATATAAGCCTTCCCGAAATACAGGAATTGTCAAATTGTATAAAAAGAGCAGAAAATAATTGGATACATTTACAGAAAAAACATTAAAGGAAACATTTGACAATGTAAAATCAGGGGGGTATAATAAATCATAAAGTGTTAGAGTGACATAGTCGCGAGAAATAGGAGGGAAAAAGTATGAAATATTTAAAACCAGAAATGACAGTTCTGATTTTAGAAGCAGAACATGTAATTAGAACGTCGGTAACAACAGACGATAATGCTACAATAAGCGCACCTGTAGTTACAGCGCCAGGTGAAGGTGAAGAATGGTAAACAGGAAGGAGATGTAAAATATGAGAAGATTAAATAAAACAGTGGCTGGCTTGATGGCAGCTGTAATGGTATTATTAGGTGTGAGTGTAACGCCAGTAGAGGCAGATGCAGCGACACAAAAAGAAGTATATTATGATACAGCGGCAGAGTTTAAAATTGCAGATTATTGGAATGCAACAAATCCGGTTGCACCTGTAAAAGATGGTTATGTATTCGGTGGATGGTATACAGCAGAAAATGGCACACCAATTAAAAAAGGTGATTTACAAGAGGATATAAAAGACGGAACAGTTAATACAGTGGCAGTGGCAAAATTTGTGCCATCATATGTGCTTAGCGTAAAAACACAGATTGCTAGTGACACAGCGATAGTTGATGGTAAAGATGTGGCTAAGACATATCTTCGTTTATCGTCTGCAGTTGACTCTGTTAAGTATGCGAATGTTGGATTTGATGTTTTGTTTAACAAAGAGATTCCATTTGATGACGAGAATCAGGCCAAAACAGTTATGTCAAAAGTTTATAACAACTTATCGGTTTATAATGAGGAAACTAAGAAAGATGAGTCTATTAGTGCAAAAACTTATTTTGGAGACGCCGCATCACATTTTATTGCGTTAAGAATCGATGATATTGCGGCAGTTAATTATGAAAAAGTAATCTATGTGACACCATATTGGACAACAATTGATGGTACAAAGGTAGAAGGTGTTGCTAAATATGTTCGTGTTATGGATTCGTACAAGAGTAATCGGTATATTAGTATTCCGGTAAATCTTTCGGTTGATGGCCAAGCAGCAGCCGGTATGGTAACAATGACATATAATAGCGACAAATTACAGTTTGTGGAGGCTAAAGATTCTAAAGGAAATGCGTGTGGATGGGATACAGGTGTATCATTCACAGAGATGGAAGTGAATACTGCGACTGCAGGAACGATTAAATTTGTAGGAAATGGCAAGAACGTGAATGATGACTACATGACCGGAAAAGGTATTTATGCCAATGTATGGTTCCAAGTCAAAAAAGATGTAAAATTAACAACCAATGAATTAGAGTTCACAATTGGTACAGAAAGTTTCTGTACATGGGGCGAAGACATGTTGAATAACAAAGTTACAGCATGGGATGTTTGTTACTAAGAGGCTAGTGTAATGTTGAATAAATTAAAAGAGAAAAAGGTACTAGTTGCAGTCGTTATTGCTCTTGTACTGATTATCGGTGTTGTGCTTGCTGTGGTTCTCTCTGGTGGCTCAGATGATAAAGAAGGGTCTAAAAAACCAAGCGTGAACATCAACACAGACAAGGAT
>JAXJXL010000206.1:0-3627 GCA_036307525.1 Faecalimonas sp. | reverse complement strand
TCCCTTATCATCAATCATAGCTCGCACCTTACCGTAAGCTGCTCCGGCTGCGATAGGATCACCAACGCGAAGTGTACCTTTTTGTACAAGTACAGTTGCTACAAGACCTTTTCCTTTATCAAGCTCAGCCTCGATAACAAGACCTCTTGCACGACGGTTTGGATTAGCTTTCAATTCGCCAACTTCTGCTGTCAAAAGAAGCATTTCCATTAACTCTTCGATACCTTCACCTGTTTTAGCTGAAACTGGTACAAAGATAGTACTTCCACCCCAGTCTTCTGCAACAAGTTCGTACTCTGTGAGTTCTTGTTTTACTCTATCAATATTTGCTGCCGGTTTATCAATCTTATTCACAGCAACTACAATATCAATTCCTGCAGCTTTTGCATGGCTGATTGCTTCTACAGTCTGTGGCATAACACCATCATCTGCAGCAACAACAAGGATTGCAATGTCAGTTGAGTTTGCACCACGCATACGCATTGCTGTAAATGCTTCATGTCCAGGTGTGTCAAGGAATGTAATCTTTTCTCCATTTACAGTTGCAACATATGCACCAATATGCTGAGTGATACCACCTGCTTCACCTGTAGTAACGCTTGTATTACGAATCGCATCAAGAAGAGAAGTTTTACCATGGTCAACGTGTCCCATAACACAAACTACCGGCGGACGTTTCTTCATCTTGCTTTCGTCTTCTTCTTCCTCTTTCAAAAGTTCTTCAATTACATCAACCACTTCTTCTTTTTCACAAAGCACTTCGAATTCCATTGCAATTTCTTCTGCAGTTTCAAAGTCGATTTCCTGATTCAAGGTAACAATCTTGCCTTGCATAAATAACTTCTTAACGATAACAGACGGTTGAATCTTCATATGATCTGCCAATTCCTTAATGGTCAACATTTCCGGAATAGTAATCATCTTAATTTTCTCTTCTTCCTTCTGTACAGGTTTTGCCTGTGGCTTTTGTTGAAGCGGAACATTCTTCTGATTCTTTCTGTTCTTTCCGCCTCTTACATTATCATCATGTTCATCATTACGATAATCTTTTTCTTTATCTTTTTTCTTATAATTGTCTTTTTGTTTTTTACTTTGTGGCTTTTGTTCAGAAACAATCGGATCCGGAATTGACAGTCTGTCGCCTCTGCGGTCATCACGTCTATCGTTCCTTCTGTCATTTCTTCTGTCGTCACGTCTGTCGTCGCGGCCTTCTCTACGCTCGTCACGTCTATCATCGCGCCTGTCATCGCGACGTTCACCACGTCTATCGTCTCTTCTATCATCACGTCTGTCATCACGTCTGTCATCACGACGTTCACTGCGTCTGTCATCACGACGTTCTTCAAAACGTTGTGGTTTTTGCGCTGGTGCTACAGGTTTCTCCACAACCACTTCCGTTTTTTCTACCGGTGTAACTGGTTTTTCAACTACCACATCGGTCTTTGCCATTGGTTCAACCTTTGGAACTGGTGTGACTGGTTTTTCTACCACTGGCTCTGCTTTCGTAACTTGTGAAACCGTTGCAGCCGGAGCAACTGGTTTTTGAACCGGTTGTCTGTTTGGATTCGGTCTGGCCGGCTGACCATATGAGAATCCTTGTCTCAAACCATCTTGGCTATCATCTGTACGTCTTCTTTGGTCATTACGTCTTGGGTCAGAATATCTCTGGTCCGGACGACCTTGTCCCGGACGTCCACCATTTGGACGGCCTTGTCCTGGACGACCTTGATTTTGACGACTGTTTTGTGGTCTAAAAACCTGAACAATGTTTTTCTTTTTCGGTGGTTCTGCAGGTGCTGCACCTTCTGTTGGTGCTTCTACAGGTTTTTCTACCGGTTTTTCAACCACCTTTTCTACTGGTTTTTCCACCGGCTTATTTGCAAATTTTGCTTTAACCATTTCCACATGTTCTTCTTCAAGAGAACTCGCGTGACTTGCCACAGCCACATCCTGACTTCTCAAAAATTCGATGACTTCTTTACTTGTTTTATCTAGTGATTTTGCTAATTCATGTACTCTCATTTTTGTCATATATTCACTACCTCCTCTATGCATCTAAATGTTTGATAATTCCTTTTGCAAATCCTAGGTCAGTAACCGCTAAACTTGCACGGAATTCTTTTCCCATTGCATGCCCCAAGGTATCTTTATCTCCATAAAAATAGATTGGCACTTCATAAAATTCACACATGTTTTTAAACTTCTGTTTTGTATTATCCGACGCATCGTCTGCCACAATAACAAGTTCAGCTTTTCCAGATTTCACTTCTTTTTCTGTACAAAACTCTCCACTTGCTGTTTTGCCAGCCTTTGTCGCCAGACTAATCAAAGATAATGCTTTATTTAATTTCAAGTGTAGCAAGCTCCTTTTCCAATTTTTCATAAACTTCTTTTGGAATAGCCTGTTTAAAAGAACGTTCTAATCCTCTGTTTTTCACAGCTTTTGCAAAGCATTCCTGTGATGGACATACATAAGCGCCTCGACCATTTTTCTTTCCGGTCGTGTCGATTACGAAATCACCATCTTCCGTTTTTAATACACGCATCATTTCCTTTTTATTTTTCATTTCCTCACATCCCACACACTTGCGCAAGGGGATTTTTTTATTCATACTCACTACGGTCACTTCCTGACTACATTTCTTCGTAATATGCATCTTCCTCATAGCTTTCAGCTAATTCCATCCAGTTAGCAGGAAGTTCACCCGATTCAATCGCTTGAGTTTCGCTCTTGATATCAATCTTGTAACCTGTCAAACGAGCTGCCAATCTTGCATTTTGGCCTTCTTTACCAATTGCCAATGACAGTTGATAATCAGGAACAATTACGCTTGCTGTCTTTTCGTCTGGGTCAGCTGCTACAGAAATTACTTTTGCAGGGCTAAGTGCATTCTCTATTAAGTATGCCGGATTTTCATCCCAATTAATGATGTCGATTTTTTCACCACGTAATTCACTTACAATTGCATTTACTCTTGCACCGTTCATACCAACACAAGCACCAACTGGATCTACATCCGGGTCATTTGACCATACAGCAATCTTGGTACGTGAGCCTGCTTCTCTAGATACGCTCTTAATTTCAACAATACCATCTTTAACTTCTGTAACTTCAGATTCAAATAAACGTTTTACAAGTTCCGGATGTGTACGGGATACTAAAATCTTAGGTCCCTTTGTTGTGTTTTTAACTTCAACTACATAAAGTTTGATACGTTCCGTTGGTTTGAACACTTCACCTTTTACTTGTTCATTTTCTGTAAGAAGTGCATCTGCTTTTCCTAAATTGATGCTGATATTTTTGCCAACATAACGTTGTACAATACCTGTAACGATATCTTTTTCTTTTTCAAAATATTGATCATAAACTACTTTTCTTTCTTCTTCACGAATTTTTTGAAGAATCAAGTTCTTTGCGTTCTGTGTTGCAATACGTCCAAATGATTTTGATTCAATCGGAATTTGAACAATGTCGCCAAGTTCAAATTTGGAATCTTTCATTTTTGCGTCCACAAGACTGATTTCCATAACATCATCTTCTACTTCTTCAACAACAGTCTTTTCTGCATATAAAGAGTATTCACATGTTTCACGGTTCATGATAACTTTGATGTTATCTGCTTTACC
>JAXJXL010000205.1:0-4765 GCA_036307525.1 Faecalimonas sp. | reverse complement strand
TATTCTTCATCCTCATCCTCGTCATCATCTTCCTCATAGAAGTCTTCCGGGATGTAGATGTGAACCTTTTCTACACGGTTCTTGTCCAAAGAGTCTACGACTAATCGCAGACCGCTTTCTGTTACAATCTCATCACCAACCTCAGGGTGACGGTCTAATCTTTCGATAATGAATCCGCCGAGAGAATCATATTCTTCAGACTCTAATTCGAGTTCCAGACGGTCATCCAAGTCGTCAAGACTAATGGAACCTTCCAAAATATACTCGAAATCATTGATACAAGTCAGAAGCTCGTCCTCTTCGTATTCATCATATTCGTCATGGATTTCACCGACAATCTCTTCCAGAATATCTTCCAAAGTGATTAAACCGGCTGTTTCGCCATATTCGTCAAGAACAATGGCGATATTGTAGGATGCTTCACGCATTTCCACAAGAAGCTCGGAAATGTTCTTGTGCTCATAGGTGAAATATGCATCTCGCAGGAACTCACGTACTTGGAATTCCCTTGTATTATCATATAAAAGCAGATCCTTCATATTGATTGTACCGATTACATTGTCTGTTGTCTCCTCATAAACCGGAAGACGTGTGAATTTGTGTTCACGGAAAAGCTCAATCAATTCACTATAGGTGCTGTCTACATCAGCAAAAATCACATTGACACGAGGAACCATAACATCTTTGGCTCTTGCATCACCAAGGTCGAACACGTTTTTAATCATTTCGCGTTCTTCTTCCTCAATAACACCGCTTTCGTGGCTTACGTCCACAATCGTACGGAGTTCTTCTTCTGTGATGGCATCCGGTTTTGCATTCGGGTCCACACGGATGATGAAGAAAATGACACGAGCCAGCAGGTTGATTACAATACTAATTGGAGTTACAATTGTCATAATAAAATGAATTGGATAAGCATATACTAAAGAAAGCTTATCAGAATTAATTGTAGCAACTGTCTTTGGTGTAATTTCACCAAAAATCAGAATAAGTACGGTAATAATACCTGTTGCAATTGCAACTGCCATTGGAGCACCAAATGATATGGCAATGGTAGTTGTCAAAGATGAAGCGGAAAGATTAACGATGTTGTTACCGATTAAGATAGCACTCAGCATTTTACTTGAGTTATCGGTAATCTTAAGCACCATCTTGGCTCGCTTGTTACCTTCGTCTGCTAAAGAACGCATTCGAATTCTGTTTACGGTTGTCAAAGCTGTTTCTGCAGATGAGAAAAATGCAGATAGTCCCAGTAGTATCAATAATACTACAATCTGTATGGCGGCACTAGGGTCCACTGATACATCACTCCTTCTTGAATTAAAATATTTGTATACACATATACCAGAATACTATAACCCATTTTATGTAAATTTGCAAGAGCCCGTTGAATTTAACCAAACTTTGTTGTATGATGAATTTTAGAACTCTATTAAATAAGAAGATTTTAGTTTGGAGTGTATCAATGAATTTAGATTTTTACAATCAATTGATTAATTGCATAGATGAAGAACGTGTGCTGGTGGATGAACCGATGAAAAAGCATACTACATTTCGCGTGGGGGGAAATGCGGATTATTTTGTAATGCCACAGAATGCGGAAGAAGTGAAAAAAATAGTTGCCCTGTGTAAAGATGCAGAAGTGCCATATTATATCTTGGGAAATGGTAGCAACCTTTTGGTAGGCGACAGGGGATATCGCGGCGTGATTATTCAGATTTATAAGGCTATGAATGACATTCAGATAGAGGGTGACAGGGTAAAAGCTCAAGCCGGTGCATTATTATCTCGTGTAGGAACCGCCACCTTGGAGGCAGAACTTACGGGATTTGAATTTGCCGCAGGAATTCCAGGAACAGTAGGCGGCGCTGTATTTATGAATGCGGGAGCTTACGGCGGAGAGATGAAAGACATCATTGTAAATGCAACAGTGCTAACGCAGGATGGCGATATTATCACTATTAACAAGGAAGATTTAGAACTCGGGTATCGTACCAGCGTGATTGCAAAGAAGGGCTATGTGGTACTTGAGGCTGAATATCAACTTCAAAAAGGAGATAAAGAAGCCATTCGCGCAAGGATGGATGAACTCAAATGTCAGCGTGTGACGAAGCAGCCATTGGAATACCCAAGCGCTGGCAGTACGTTTAAGAGACCGGAAGGTTATTTTGCAGGGAAATTAATTCAGGATGCGGGACTTCGCGGATTCCAGGTGGGAGGAGCGCAGGTGTCAGAGAAGCATTGTGGATTTGTCATTAACAAAGACCAGGCAACAGCAGCAGATATTCGAGAGCTAATGAGACAGGTATCGGATAAGGTGATGCAGGAGTTTGGTGTGAAGTTGGAACCGGAAGTGAAGACTTTGGGAGAATTTTAAGATATGAAACAGGAATTAACATTTTCCGGGAAAGTAAAGGAAGAGCTGTCCAGACAATGGAATGAGCAAATGCACTGCCAGATAGCAGAAATTGCTGCGATTATCAGCATGTGTGGCAAGGTTACGATTGACAGTCGGGACCGCTACGCTGTGAAAGTTCGCACGGAAAATATTTCCGTAGCAAGAAAATGCTTTACATTATTGAAAAAAACATTTAATATAGAGGCTGAGTCTCTTGTTACTATTAATAAGAGCAAGGGAAATACTACTTATACAGTGGTTATCAAGCAACACGAGGATGCCATGAAGCTGTTACAGGCAGCCCGATTGGTAGACGGTGATGGGGAAATTTCAGAGGAGTTTTCTACTAGCCGTAATCTGATTGTTCACAAGAGCTGCTGTAAGAGAGCATTTCTGCGAGGTGCATTTCTCGCGTCAGGTTCCATGAGCCATCCAGAGAAATCATACCACATTGAGATGGTTTGTGCGTCTAAGGTGAAGGCGGAACAGATTCAGAAGCTGATTAATAGCTTCGGTCTGGACGCAAAGGTAATCCTGCGAAAGAACTCGTATGTGGTCTATCTGAAAGAGGGTTCGCAGATTGTGGACTTGCTTAATATCATGGAAGCACCGATTGCTTTGATGGAGATGGAAAATGTACGAATTTTAAAGGAAATGAGAAATTCGGTAAACAGAAAAGTGAATTGTGAAACCGCAAATATAAATAAAACAGTTTCAGCGGCTGCAAAGCAGGCAGAGGACATTCGACTGATTCAAAAAGAGATTGGTCTTAACAAACTGCCGGAGGGTTTGCAGGAGATTGCAGAATTAAGATTGACCTATCCGGATGCATCCTTAAAGGAGTTGGGGGAGATGTTGACAGAGCCACTCGGGAAGTCAGGTGTCAATCATCGATTAAGGAAACTTAGTGAATTAGCAGAAGATATAAGAAATAAGTAAGGAGGAAGTAAAATGGTAAAGAAGAATGTGACTGTGAAACGCGAATCAGGTTTAGAAGCACGCCCAATTGCAATGTTAGTGCAGAAGGCCAGCCAATTTTCAAGTAAAGTACATATTGAAGTTGGAACAAAGAGCATTAATGCCAAAAGTATTATGGGTATGATGTCTTTGAGCGTTGGCAATGGTGACGAGGTAGTTGTTGTGACAGAAGGAGTAGATGAAGTTGCAGCTGCTGATGAGATTGAAACATACTTAATGGCACAATAATATAGACCAGAGGTGAGAGAGTTTGTTAAAACAAACTCTCATATTTTTAATAGGAGGTACTGCCATGAAGAAAATGTTATTTGTATATAATCCGAACGCAGGAAAAGGTCTTCTGAAAGCAAAGCTGTCAGATGTATTGGACCTTTTTGTAAAAGCAGGGTATGAGCTGAATGTTTATCCGACTCAGACCTACAAGGATGCATATTACAAGATTGTTGATATGGATGATGATTTTGATATGGTTGTGTGTAGTGGTGGTGACGGCACCTTGGATGAAGTGGTTACGGGTATGATGAAGCGTGAAAAGAAGCACAGGATTCCAATCGGTTATATTCCAACTGGAACAACCAATGACTTTGCAAGTAGCCTTCATATTTCGCGGGATATTATGGAAGCGGCAGATACCACGGTGCATGGGGAAGCATTTGCCTGCGATATCGGAAAGTTCAATAAGGATATTTTTGTTTATGTTGCGGCCTTTGGACTTTTTACCGATGTTCCGTATCAGACGGACCAGAAGCTAAAAAGTGCATTGGGACATGCTGCCTATGTGTTGGAAGGCGTGAAGCGTTTGGCCAGCATTCCTTCTTACCGTATTAAAGTAACAAATGGTGATAAAGTGATTGAGGATGAGTTCATGATTGGCATGATAACGAATTCCAAATCAGTAGCCGGTTTCCGTAATATTACGGGAAAAGAAGTGAGATTTGATGATGGTGAATTTGAAGTTACTTTGATTAAGAAACCAAAGAATTTAGTGGAATTAAATGAAATTATTACTTCCTTATTAGTGGAAAGCTTTGATACAAAGCATATGTATACCTTTAAGAGTAGGGACCTGATTCTGGAATCGGATGAGGAAATTCCTTGGACCCTGGATGGTGAATTCGGTGGACAACACAGCAGGGTACATATTGAAAATAAGCGAAAAGCCCTGCAGATTATGGTACAAAAGAGAGATAAAGAGGACTAGTTAAATGGAAAAAAGAGAAAAGTTTTCGTCGAGATTGGGATTTATTTTGATTTCGGCAGGATGTGCAATTGGACTTGGAAATGTTTGGAGATTCCCATATATCACGGGACAATACGGCGGAGGACTATTTGTATTAATCTACTTGTTCTTCCTGATTGCAATGGGATTACCGGTAGTAGTAATGGAGT
>JAXJXL010000204.1:0-3599 GCA_036307525.1 Faecalimonas sp. | reverse complement strand
TTTACAGAAAGGAAGATAAAAATGAGCAATAAAGTGACATTTGATTATTCAAAAGCAAATGGATTTATCAAAGAGCATGAAGTAGAATACATGAGCAAGATTGCAAAAGATGCGGCAGATTTACTTGTAAGCAAAAAAGGTGCAGGTAATGATTTTCTTGGTTGGATTGACTTGCCGGTTAATTACGACAAAGAAGAATTTGCTCGTATTAAAGCTGCAGCTGAAAGGATAAAAAATAATTCAGAAGTATTATTAGTAATTGGTATTGGTGGTTCTTATCTTGGCGCAAGAGCTGCAATCGAATTTTTGAGACATAATTTCTACAACATGGTTTCAAAGGAAATTCGTAAAACTCCGGAGATTTATTTTGTTGGTAATAATATCAGCAGTACATATATGAAACATTTGATTGATGTAATTGGAGAACGTGATTTTTCTCTTAATATCATTTCAAAATCAGGTACAACAACCGAACCAGCTATCGCTTTCCGTATTTTCAAAGAACTTTTGGAAAATAAATATGGCAAAGCAGAGGCGGCTAAAAGAATTTACGCTACAACAGATAAATGCAGAGGAGCTCTTAAGGGGCTTGCTACTGAAGAAGGCTACGAAACATTTGTAGTACCGGATGATGTTGGTGGACGTTTCTCAGTGCTTACAGCTGTAGGTTTACTTCCAATCGCAGTAAGCGGTGCTGATATTGACAAGTTAATGGAAGGTGCAGCTTCAGGAAGACAGATGGCATTAGAAGCACCATTTGAAGAAAATGATGCTCTTAAATATGCAGCAGTACGTAATATTTTGCACAACAAAGGAAAAGCAATCGAAGTATTGGCTAATTATGAGCCATCACTTCACTACATTTCTGAATGGTGGAAACAGCTTTACGGCGAAAGTGAAGGTAAAGATCAGAAGGGTATTTACCCAGCGTCTTTAGATTTAACAACAGACCTTCACTCATTGGGACAATTTATTCAAGATGGTGCCCGCATCATGTTTGAAACAGTTATCAATGTGGAAAAGACGGCAGAGGAAATCGTATTAAAAGAAGAACCGGTTGATTTGGATGGGCTTAACTATCTTGCAGGAAAAACAGTTGATTTTGTCAACAAGAATGCAATGAATGGTACAATCCTTGCTCATACAGATGGACAAACACCAAATTTTATGGTTAATATTCCGGAACAGAACGAATTTTATCTTGGACAATTGTTCTATTTCTTCGAATTTGCTTGTGGTGTAAGTGGTTACATTTTAGGTGTAAACCCATTCAACCAACCAGGTGTTGAAGATTACAAGAGAAATATGTTTGCATTACTTGGTAAACCAGGTTATGAAAAAGAAAGAGAAGAATTATTAAAGAGATTATAATAAAGCAAGGGCCAGAGCTACCAAAAAGGTAGCTTTGGCTTAATTTACAGAAAGAGGTAAGGTAAGTTGTTGGCGAATCATACGTTATATGAAATTATTGAAGAGGTAAAGTTGATTATAAATGAGGAGTGTTCCGTTTGGAATTTGCAAGGAAAATGTGTTGCATCCACATCGCAAGGTGTAGAGGAAA
Source organism: Faecalimonas sp. (assembly GCA_036307525.1). Lineage (GTDB taxonomy): Bacteria > Bacillota > Clostridia > Lachnospirales > Lachnospiraceae > Faecalimonas. The sequence goes on along the minus strand of JAXJXL010000204.1, from coordinate 2,038 downwards.
CCTCAAAAGATGTAAAGGCATTCTTGGAAAAAGAAGATGTAGATTTATATATTTCAAAGCAAAATGCATGTTTTGGAATCCGTTATGATGGGGAATTGGTTTATGTGTTTGCGATTCATAATGTAATGGATAATGTAGAAGTGCTGGGTAAACTTTGCGTTGGCCGATTTGAACATGTGAATCAATTGCTGGAAAAACGTGTGGACAAGAATCGTTTCTTCCAACAACTGCTTTTGGATAACTTGCTTTTGGTAGATGTTTATAATCAGGCCAAAAAGATAAATGTTGACATTGAAGCAAAACGAATGGTATTTGTTGTGGAGCCAAAGAAACCATGTGACAGTTTGGTGCTGGAAACTATGAAGAGTTTGTATTCTGCAGGTGCCAGAGATTATGTAACATCTGTGGATGAAGGACACATCATTTTAATAAAAGCGTTAGAAAAGACAGATGATTATCAGGAAGTCAATGAGATTGCCAAATCAATTGTAGATGCACTTGGCTCAGAGGCTATGGTTGATGTACGTGTTGCGTATGGAACCATCATCGAGGAATTAAAGGATGTGTCTAAGTGTTATAAAGAGGCAAGCATGGCTCTGGATGTGGGACGTATTTTCTATGTGGAGAAAAGTATTCTTGCATACAATGAACTTGGAATTGGCCGCTTAATTCATCAGTTGCCGATTTCTCTTTGCGAAATGTTCTTGCAAGAAGTGTTCCACGGCAATGCAATTGAGCAATTTGATAAGGAAACATTGGTTACAGTGAATTCATTCTTTGAAAACGACCTAAATATTTCTGAGACAGCTCGTAAAATGTATCTGCACCGTAATACATTGGGTTATAGATTGGATAAAATTACGAGAACAACAGGTCTCGATGTGAAAAAGTTTGACGATGCACTTACGTTTAAGATTGCGCTTATGGTATCTGACCATATGAAATTTTTGAGAAGTCAAGAATAAAATCTGGCAACATTAGGAGGAAACAAAATGATAAAATTATATGACAAGGGTGCGTTCCTTGTAAATGGGACAGAGCTTATACAAGATACAGAAGGGTGCTGTCAAGGTATTACAAAAGAAGAGGCAGCGAAACAAACCATAGCATATGGTATTTTGAAAGAGCATAATACATCTTCTGATATGAACCGTCTGAAGATTAAATTTGATAAATTAACGTCACACGACATTACATTTGTCGGGATTATTCAGACTGCGAGAGCATCTGGATTAGAAAAGTTCCCAATTCCGTATGTTCTTACGAACTGTCACAATAGTTTGTGTGCCGTTGGTGGAACAATTAACGAGGATGACCACATGTTTGGTCTTACATGTGCAAAAAAATATGGTGGAGTATATGTACCACCTCATCAAGCAGTTATCCATCAATTTGCAAGAGAAATGCTGGCGGGCGGCGGAAAAATGATTCTTGGTTCAGACAGCCATACTCGCTATGGTGCACTTGGTACTATGGCTATGGGCGAAGGTGGACCGGAGTTAGTAAAACAATTATTGAACAAAACATATGACATCAAAATGCCGGGCGTTGTTGCCATCTATTTAGATGGAGAACCATCCATTGGCGTTGGACCACAGGACGTTGCCCTGGCGATTATCGGTGCAACATTTGCAAACGGTTATGTAAATAATAAAGTAATGGAATTTGTAGGACCTGGTGTGGCTAAGCTTAGTGCAGATTTCCGTATTGGCATTGACGTCATGACAACGGAGACAACCTGTCTTTCATCTATTTGGAAAACAGATGACACAATCAAAGAATTCTATGAAACACATGGACGTGTAGAGGATTATAAAGAATTAAATCCTGGTGCAGTGGCTTACTATGATGGAGTAGTCTATGTGGATTTGAGCAAAATCAAACCTATGATTGCAATGCCATTCCACCCAAGTAATGTTTATACAATCGACGAAGTAAATGCAAACTTAAAAGACATTCTTCACGATGTAGAGCAGAGAGCGTTGGTGAGTCTTGATGGGGCAGTTGAATACTCACTTCAAGATAAGATTCGCAATGG
>JAXJXL010000203.1:0-8377 GCA_036307525.1 Faecalimonas sp. | reverse complement strand
GAAGGCGTGAAGCGTTTGGCCAGCATTCCTTCTTACCGTATCAAAGTGACAAATGGCGACCAGGTGATTGAGGACGAGTTCATGATTGGTATGATCACGAATTCCAAATCCGTAGCCGGTTTCCGCAATATTACGGGAAAAGAAGTGAGATTTGACGATGGTGAATTTGAGGTTACTTTGATTAAGAAACCAAAGAATATAGCAGAGTTAAATGAGATTATCACCTCTCTATTAGTGGAAAGCTTTGATACAAAGCATATGTATACATTTAAGAGTGGAGATCTTGTTTTAGAATCAGATGAAGAAATTCCTTGGACACTGGATGGTGAATTTGGTGGACAACACAGCAGGGTGCATATTGAAAATAAGAAAAAAGCCCTGCAGATTATGGTGCAAAAGAGAGAGAAAGAGGACTAGTTAAATGGAAAAAAGAGAAAAATTTTCGTCGAGATTGGGATTCATTCTGATTTCGGCAGGATGTGCAATCGGACTTGGTAATGTTTGGAGATTCCCGTATATTACAGGACAATATGGCGGCGGACTATTTGTATTAATCTACTTATTCTTCCTAATTGCAATGGGATTACCGGTAGTAGTAATGGAGTTTGCCATGGGGCGTGCTAGCCAGAAAAGTGTTGGTAAATCCTATGAAGCATTAGAGCCGGAAGGCACGAAATGGCATTGGCATAAATATTTTGCGATTGCAGGTAACTATTTACTGATGATGTTTTATACAACAGTAGCGGGATGGATGTTAGCATACTTCTATAAAATGGTAAAAGGTGATTTTGTAGGTGCAAATGCAACTCAAATCGGGAAAATCTTTGGCGATTTAACCACCAACCGCAATGAAATGATTATCTGGATGCTGGTTGTATCTGTGCTTGGATTGATTATCTGTTCCTTTGGGTTGGAAAAGGGTGTTGAGAAGATTACAAAACCAATGATGCTGTGTTTGTTTGGTATCATGCTGGTGCTTGTGGTTCGTTCCCTCACACTGGATAATGCCATGGCAGGGCTGGAGTTTTATTTAAAACCGGATATCTCCAAAATTCAGGAAGCTGGACTTGGAGAAGTAATTTTTGCTGCCATGGGTCAATCATTCTTTACCCTTAGTATAGGAATTGGCTCTCTATCCATTTTTGGAAGCTATATTGGAAAGGAACGTTCCCTTACGGGGGAGGCGATTAGCGTTATGGCGTTGGATACAGCAGTTGCAATTATGTCAGGGCTGATTATTTTTCCGGCATGCTTTGCCTTTGGAATTAATCCGGGAGAAGGTCCGGGGCTTGTATTTATAACATTGCCAAATGTGTTTAACGAGATGGCGGGAAGTCGTTTGTGGGGAAGTCTATTCTTCCTGTTTATGACATTTGCGGCTTTATCAACGGTCATTGCAGTGTTCCAGAATATTATTGCTTGTACCAGGGAGATTTTCGGCTGGACACAGAAGAAAGCAACTGTGATTAACGGAATATTACTGATTGTTTTGGCATTTCCATGTATTTTGGGTATGACAGATTGGGCAGGCATCCAAATTGTAGGAAAGAGCATTATGGATTTGGAAGATTTTGCAGTCAGCAACAATCTGCTTCCGTTAGGTTCGGTAGTGTATCTACTGTTCTGTACAACCAGATACGGCTGGGGATGGAATAAATTTATCAAAGAAGCGAATACCGGAACCGGTATGAAGTTCCCAACCTCCAAGGCATATAAATTCTACCTGACCTTTATTTTGCCAATTGTAATTTTATATATCACGATTCAGGCATATGTAACTATGTTCTAATAAAGATAAAGAGTTTGCTTGCAAACTCTTGCGCGGGGCGTGGTTGCAAAACAACATCTTCATTATACACGCCCCTGTGCATCCGCGCGGAGCATTTGTGTAATCAGAAATTATGAGATTTTTGATTATGCAAAAAAAGTACTTGTATATTGTGGGAAAATGTTCTACAATGTACAAGTGTAAGGCCCGTTGGTCAAGCGGTCAAGACGCTAGCCTCTCACGCTGGAATCAGGGGTTCGATTCCCCTACGGGTCATTTGGAACGGAAAGGCACCGTTCTTAATGCGAAAAATATTACTTACTATGGAGGGTATTATTATGTTAGTATCAGCAAAAGAAATGCTTCAAAAGGCAAAAGCAGGTCATTATGCAGTTGGCCAATTCAATATTAACAACTTAGAATGGACAAAAGCAATCTTGCTTACAGCTCAGGAAAATAACTCACCAGTTATCCTTGGTGTATCTGAAGGTGCTGGAAAATATATGACTGGTTTCAAAACAGTTGTAGGTATGGTTAAAGGAATGTTAGAAGAACTTAATATCACAGTTCCTGTAGCAATTCACTTAGACCACGGTAGCTACGAAGGATGTATGAAATGTATCGAGGCAGGATTCTCTTCAATCATGTTTGATGGTTCACACTATCCAATCGAAGAAAATGTTGCTAAAACAAAAGAATTAGTTGCAATTTGTGCAGAAAAAGGTATGTCTTTGGAAGCAGAAGTTGGTTCAATCGGTGGAGAAGAAGACGGAGTAGTTGGTAGAGGTGAATGTGCAGACCCTAACGAATGTAAAGCAATCGCTGATTTGGGCGTTGACATGTTAGCAGCAGGTATTGGTAACATCCACGGAAAATACCCAGCAAACTGGGAAGGATTAAGCTTTGAGACATTAGATGCAATCCAACAATTAACAGGAGATATGCCATTGGTACTTCACGGTGGTACAGGTATCCCTGAAGATATGATTAAAAAAGCAATTGACTTAGGTGTAGCTAAGATTAACGTTAACACAGAATGTCAATTATCATTTGCAGCTGCAACACGTGAATACATCGAAGCTGGAAAAGATTTACAAGGTAAGGGATTTGACCCACGTAAATTATTAGCTCCAGGATTTGAAGCAATCAAAGCAACTGTAAAAGAAAAAATGGAATTATTCGGTTCTGTTAACAAAGCATAAGCAACAGAGTAGGTGAATCCGGTGGTGGAATTTTGTTCCGCCACCTTTTTTTGTTGCAATTTGAGTCAAATTAGAGTATTTTATAAAGGTACAATGTGTAGCAATACGGAAGGATGAAAATATGAGCGAATTTATGAATGTAGCAGAGATATTTGGCGAAAACGTATTTAATGATGCAGTGATGCAAGAACGTTTACCAGAGGATGTATATAAAGAACTAAAACGTACCATTCAGGAAGGGAAAGAACTTCAACGTTCTACCGCTGATGTGGTGGCTCAGAAAATGAAAGAGTGGGCGATTGAAAAAGGTGCAACCCACTATTCTCACTGGTTCCAGCCGCTTACAGGTGCAACTGCAGAAAAGCATGATGCATTTATTTCAACTCCAACTGCAGAGGGAAAGGTTCTGATGGAATTTTCCGGTAAAGCCTTAATTAAAGGGGAGTCTGATGCTTCTTCATTTCCTTCAGGTGGACTTCGTGCCACATTTGAGGCTAGAGGATATACCGCTTGGGACCCGACCTCGCCGGCATTTATCAAAAAAGATGCCACAGGTAAAGGAGCAATTTTGTATATACCAACAGCCTTTTGTTCTTATACAGGGGAGGCCTTAGACCAGAAGACACCACTTCTTCGTTCTATGGAAGCCATTGATAAACAGGCTATGCGTTTGATTCGTTTGTTCGGTAATACAACCTCCCAGAAGGTGACGCCGTCTGTAGGGGCTGAGCAGGAATACTTCCTGGTAGATAGAGATAAATATTTAAAGAGAAAAGACCTTGTGTTCACAGGGCGTACATTGTTCGGTGCTATGCCGCCAAAGGGTCAGGAGTTGGACGACCACTACTTTGGTGCTATTCGTGAACGTATCGCACTCTTTATGAAGGATGTGAATGAGGAGCTATGGAAATTGGGTGTTTCTGCAAAGACACAGCACAATGAAGCGGCACCGGCACAGCATGAGCTTGCGCCTATCTATGCGCAGTGTAATGTGGCTGTTGACCACAACCAGTTAATAATGGAGACCTTGAAACAGGTGGCATATCGCCACAATCTGCAATGCGTGCTGCATGAGAAACCGTTTGCGGGTGTGAATGGTTCCGGTAAGCACAACAACTGGTCCCTTACTACGGATGATGGAATCAATCTGTTGGACCCAGGTAAGACTCCTCACCAAAACATTCAGTTCCTTTTGGTGTTAACCTGTGTATTAAAGGCGGTTGACAAGCATGCGGAATTATTGCGTGAATCGGCAGCAGATGTGGGAAATGACCACAGATTGGGTGCAAATGAAGCACCTCCAGCGATTATCTCGGTATATCTTGGTGCACAATTAGAGGACGTGCTGACACAGTTAATTAACACTGGTTCTGCTACCAGCAGTATCAAGCGTGAGAAATTAGATACCGGTGTGCGTGCTCTTCCGGATTTTGCAAAGGATGCCACAGACCGTAACAGAACAGCACCGCTTGCCTTTACTGGTAATAAGTTTGAGTTCCGTATGGTGGGTTCCAGAGACTCCGTTGCAGCCTCTACGATTGTTCTTAATACCATCGTTGCAGAAGCATTTAGCGAGGCGTGTGACGTATTAGAGTCAGCAGAGAACTTCGATTTGGCAGTTCATGATTTAATTAAGAAATATGCTGCTGAGCATGAGAGAATTGTTTTCAGCGGTAACGGATATTCACAGGAATGGGTGGAGGAAGCGGCAAGACGTGGACTTCCAAACATTCGCACTATGGTGGAGGCAATTCCGCATTTGGTGACAGATAAATCTGTAAACTTATTTGAAAAATTTGGTGTATTTACAAGAGCAGAGTTGGAGTCTCGTGCAGAGATTAATTATGAGACCTACGCAAAGGCCATTAATATTGAAGCAAGAGCCATGATTGACATTGCAAGTAAGCATATCATTCCGGCTGTTATCAAATACATCACATCCCTTGCAACTTCTATCAATCAGGTGAAAGAAGCATGTGGTGATGTCTGCGTTGAGGTTCAGACAGAATTGCTTTCTGAGTCATCCAGATTACTTTCTGATACAAGAGATGCTTTAAAACTCTTAATTGAGAAGGTGGACAAGGTGGCTGAGATGCCACACGGCAAAGAAAAGGCAGAATTCTTCTTATATGAAGTGGTTCCAGTTATGAACTCTTTAAGAACTCCGGTTGACAAATTGGAAATGATTGTAAATAAGGAAATGTGGCCGATGCCGTCGTATGGAGATTTATTATTTGAAGTATAATAAATAGAAAAGAACTTCGTTTTTAGTACGAAGTTCTTTTTGTATTCAAAAATGCTTTTAAATGGTAAAAAGACCGATGGGGGAGCCATCAGTCTTTTTGAGGGGAGTATAAATAATTAATAAGGGGTTGTAGAAATCGCTTTCTACAAAGGTCAGTATAATATAATTGGAAAAAAAATGCAAGTTAAAAATTAAAAAATCTTAAAATGCATAAAAAAAGAGAGTTGAGACACAATAAAAGTGTACCAAATAAATCTTAGGAGGATATAAAAATGGACAAAAACAATAATAAAAACTATTCACAAAACAACTCAAGCAAAAATGCTAACAACAACTCAAATAACAATGCAAGCAGAAATGCAAACAACAACTCACAAAACAACTCAAACAACAATAACAACAACTCAAACAACAACAGCTCAAGCAACAACTACTCAAGAAACAACTACTAATTCTATGAGAGGCCGCAAACGCGGTCTCTTTTGCTATGCAACTGCACCTGCACAGCACGCCTACGGTGCCGCGCAAGAGCTTGTAAGTAATCTCTTGTTGACACAAACAGGCTAACCACTTAATATAAAGAAGAGAATGCAGGAGGATAACGATGAAAAAAATAGAACTGATTGCCCCGTGCCATTTTGGTTTGGAGGCTGTGTTAAAAAGAGAGATTATAGATTTAGGATATGACGTTTCATCTGTAGAAGACGGAAGAGTGTCTTTTTGGGGAGACGCAGAAGCTATCTGCAGAGCAAATGTATTTTTGCGTACAGCAGAACGTGTTTTGTTAAAGGTAGGGAGCTTCAAAGCGGTTACATATGATGAGCTGTTTGAAAATACAAAGGCCTTGCCTTGGGAAGAATATATACCAAAGAACGGGAAGTTCTGGGTAGCAAAGGCGGCATCTGTTAAAAGTAAATTATTCAGCCCTTCTGATATTCAGTCCATTATGAAAAAAGCAATGGTGAATCGGATGAAGGAGCATTATGATGTGGAATGGTTTGAGGAAACCGGTGCATCCTATCCGGTTCGAGTATTTTTAATGAAAGATATCGTAACCATTGGAATTGATACTTCCGGAGTGTCCCTTCATAAGAGAGGATATCGCCAGTTGTCCAGCAAGGCTCCGATTACGGAAACCTTAGCAGCAGCATTGATTATGCTGACTCCTTGGAAAAAGGATCGTATTTTGGTAGATCCATTCTGTGGATGCGGTACATTTCCAATTGAAGCAGCCATGATAGCAGCCAATATCGCCCCTGGTATGAATCGTTCCTTCTTGGCGGAAGAGTGGACCAACCTCATTCCAAAGCAGCTTTGGTATGACACCATTGATGAAGCCAATGAGATGGTAAATGATGACATTGATGTAGATATCCAAGGGTACGACATTGATGGGGATGTGATTAAAGCGGCCCGCGAAAATGCAAAAGAAGCCGGTGTTGACCACCTGATTCATTTTCAAGAGCGTGATGTAAAGGATTTGCGCCACCCGAAGAAATATGGGTTTATTATTACGAATCCACCATATGGAGAGCGTATTGAGGAAAAGAAAAACCTTCCATCACTTTACAAAACATTTGGGGAAAGCTTTAAAAAATTAGATAGCTGGTCAGCGTTTATGATTACCAGTTTTGAAGATACAGAGCGATATTTTGGAAGAAAGGCGGACAAGAATCGAAAGATTTACAATGGGATGTTGAAAACTTATTTTTATCAGTTCAACGGACCGAAGCCACCTAAGGGACCTGTCACTCCACAAGGGATACTTCGCTATGGCAGCTCCCACGGACGCATGGCGCCAAAAAAAACAGACAAAAAAGAGGAAGCGTAATGGAACAAAAGATTATATTTGCAACAGGAAATGAAAATAAAATGAAAGAAATCCGTATGATTTTGGCGGATTTGGGCATGCCTATCTTATCAATGAAAGAAGCAGGCATTGATGTTGATGTTGTGGAAGATGGCACAACATTTGAGGAAAATGCCTTAATTAAGGCAACAGAGATTGCGAAAATTACAGAGAATTGTATTGTCCTCGCGGATGATTCTGGTTTGGAAATTGACTATTTAAATAAAGAGCCAGGCATTTATTCTGCAAGATATGCGGGCGTAGATACCTCATATGATATCAAGAACAATCTTCTTTTAGACAGACTGCAGGGTGTTCCGGATGAGAAGCGTACAGCGCGATTTGTTTGTGCAGTTGCAGCTGTATTTCCGGATGGAAGCACGGAGGTGGTAAGAGGCACTATCGAAGGTATCATTGGTCATGGAATCGCAGGGGAAAATGGTTTTGGTTACGACCCGATTTTCTATCTTCCGGAATATGGATGCACAACGGCAGAACTGTCTCCTGAAAAGAAAAATGAATTGAGTCATCGAGGAAATGCACTTCGAGAAATGCGTAAGATTATGGAGAAAAAGGCATGAAAATATTGATTGTCAGTGATACACATGGGCGCCACGGAAATCTGGATGAGGTTTTGGAGCGCGAAGGGAAAATCGACATGCTGCTTCACTTAGGCGACGTGGAGGATGATGAACATTATATTGAAGCAATCGCAGAGTATCCGGTGCACATGCTTTCCGGTAACAATGATTTCTTTTCCTATTTGCCAGGTGAAAAAGAGATTAAGATTGGAAAATACAGAGTGTTTATGACACATGGACATGGGCATTATGTGTCTATGAATACGAAGAGGCTCAGGGAAGCGGCCAGAGCGCGTGGCGTGGATATTGTCATGTTTGGGCATACTCATAAGCCATACATAGATGTAGAAGGTGACTTAAAGGTGATTAATCCGGGAAGTCTTTCTTACCCGAGACAGGAAGGCCGCCGTGCATCTTATGTAATTATGGAGATAAATGCTAATGGAGATGCAAGTTTTGAGCTAAAATTTGTATAAAATAGAAAATGTAAAAAAAAATAAAAAAGTTGTTGACATTTCTTGGGGCGCACTATATAATAACTATTGCGTCACGGGGCGGACGTCGAAAAATGAACATTGCGGGGTGTGGCTCAGCTTGGCTAGAGCGCCTGGTTTGGGACCAGGAGGTCGCAGGTTCGAATCCTGTCACCCCGATTACGCGGGTGTAGTTCAATGGTAGAACACCAGCCTTCCAAGCTGGATACGTGGGTTCGATTCCCATCACCCGCTTTTT
>JAXJXL010000202.1:0-8477 GCA_036307525.1 Faecalimonas sp. | reverse complement strand
ATCTACGGTATGGGCCGTGATTTCAAATCCCGGAGCTATCCTTGATACATAGTCAAAATGACTCATCCAACAAGTGGTCCTTAAACTGACTCCTTCAAAGATAGTCGAATCTGATTTGTCCACGATGACCTCTGTTTTTCCATATTCACGTACCGGTGCTTTTTCTACTCTTCCTCCTAATATGTGCATCATAAGTTGTGCGCCATAACAAATTCCAAGTACCGGAATTCCCAGTTGGAACAGCTTCTTATCACAGGTCGGAGCACCCGGTTCATAGCAGCTATTTGGTCCTCCTGTCAGAATAATTCCCTTCGGATTCATTGCTTTTATTTCTTCTAAATCTTTTTTATATGAATAGATTTCACAATATACATTGCATTCTCTCACACGCCTGGCAATCAATTGATTATATTGCCCGCCGAAATCAATGACGATGATTCGTTCTTTTTTCATTGTTATCTCCTATTCTACCGTTACACTTTTTGCCAGGTTTCTTGGCTTATCTACATCCAATCCTTTTGCAACGCTAACGTAGTATGCTAAAAGTTGTAACGGAATCACTGCTAATGAAGTTGTAAAATATTGTGCAGTTTTCGGAACGTATACGGAAAAATCTGCAGTCTCCTCCATGCTACAATTTCCATAAGTTGTCACGCCCATAAGATATGCGCCACGACTTTTTACTTCTACCATGTTGCTAATAGTCTTTTCATACAGTTCACCTTTTGTCAAGACACCGATTACCAAAGTGCCATCTTCAATCAGACTAATCGTTCCATGTTTTAACTCTCCTGCCGCATAAGCCTCTGAATGAATGTAACTAATTTCTTTCAGCTTCAAACTACCTTCTAGACAGATGCCATAGTCAATCCCTCTTCCAATGAAAAAGATACTTTTTGCATTGGCATACTTTGATGCAAACCACTGAATGCGCTCTTTATCTTCTAAAATTTTATTGATTTTATCTGGCAGGGACGCTAATTCTTTCATTAGGTCTTCACTGTCATCTTCAGAAAGCAATCCTTTGCCGATTGCCAATTGCATGGCTAATAAATAGATGGCAATCAGTTGAGCACTGTAGGCTTTCGTCGTGGCAACAGAAATTTCCGGACCGGCATATGTATACATCACATAGTCCGCTTCTCTTGCAATACTAGAACCCAACACATTGACAATCCCCAGTGTTTCTGTTCCACACTCCTTGGCCAAACGGAGCGCCGCCAGAGAATCTGCCGTTTCTCCCGATTGAGAAATAATAATAACTAATGAATTATTAATGATGCGCGGATTTCGATAACGAAATTCTGATGCAAAATCAACTTCCACCGGAATGCCGGATAGTTCTTCAATGACATATTTCCCCACGATTCCCACATGATACGCAGAGCCACATGCCACAATATATATGCGCTCGAATTGTTTTAATCTTTCTTCTGTCAGCCCTGTTTCCGATAAGTTGATTTTTCCATCCTTCAAATAGTAATTCAACGTATCAGCTACGGCTTTTGGCTGCTCGTAAATTTCTTTCATCATGAAATGCTCGAAACCACCTTTTTCGGCAACCTCTGCATCCCATTTAATTTCTGTCAGCTCCTTTTGGATTTCATCACCATCCAAATTGTAGAAATGTACTTCTCCCTTTTGGAGCTTCGCAATTTCCATATTTCCGATATAGTACACGTTACGTGTGAATTTCAGAATAGCAGGTACATCCGATGCCACAAAGGTTTCACCATTATGAATTCCGATTACCATAGGGCTATCTTTTCTGGCCACCCATATTTCTCCGGGGTAGTCATCAAACATAACTGCTAATGCGTAAGATCCCCTAATACGTACCATCGTTTTATTTAATGCATCAATTGGTCCAATGTTATATTTCTTATAATAGTAATCAATGAGTTTTACTGCTGCTTCTGTATCGGTTTGCGAATAGAATGTATATCCCTTTTTCTGCAGTTTTTCTCGGATTTCCTGATAATTTTCAATAATTCCATTATGAACTGCTACCACACAGCTATCATCACTCACATGTGGATGTGCATTATCCTCAGATGGCTCTCCATGTGTTGCCCATCGTGTATGTCCAATTCCACAGGTGCCGGCTAACGAAATACCATCATTCGTTTTTGCCGCAAGAGTCTTCAGACGTCCTTTCGCTTTCACTATTTCTATTTTGTTAGATTCATTTCGTACAGCCACCCCGGCCGAATCATATCCTCTATACTCTAATTTTTCCAAGCCTTCCAAAAGTATTGGAGCTGCCTGCTGATTCCCTGTAAATCCTACAATTCCACACATATCATACCTCAGTTTCCTATCACTATTAATATTTATTCTGCTTGTTTACGATATATAATATCATCACGTCCCGGTCCATTTGAAATCATAGTAATCGGGAATCCGATTTGTTCTTCGATAAATTCTACATATTTCTTACAGTTCTCCGGAAGCTTATCATATTCCTTGATACCCCTGATTTCACATTTCCAACCCGGCAATACTTTGAAAATCGGCTTTGCTTTCTCTAGTAAATGTGTTACCGGAAAATCAGTGGTTACTTCTCCGTCAATCTCGTATCCGACACAAACAGGAATCTCATCTAAATATCCTAAAACATCTAACACAGTAAATGCCACATCCGTAGTTCCCTGCATACGGCATCCGTATTTCGAAGCCACGCAGTCAAACCATCCCATTCTACGTGGACGTCCTGTAGTTGCACCGTATTCGCCGCCGTCACCACCACGTCTTCGAAGTTCGTCAGCTTCATCCCCAAAGATTTCACTTACAAATGCACCGGCGCCAACTGCAGATGAATAAGCCTTGCAGACAGTTACAATCTGCTTAATCTCATACGGCGGAATTCCTGCACCAATTGCTCCATACGCTGCTAAAGTAGAAGAAGATGTAACCATTGGATAAATACCGTGGTCAGGATCCTTTAGCGTACCCAATTGTCCTTCTAATAAAATAGTCTTGTTTTCTTTGATTGCATTTCCTAATACAACTGATGTATCTGCTACATATGGTGCAATCATCTCGCGATATTCACGGAGTGTTATCATTAGTTCATCTATATTTAGTGCCGGTTTATGGTATAAATGTTCCAGCATGACATTCTTTTTCTCTAGGATGCCTTGCATTTTTTCATATAACCTTTCTTCGTCAAAGAGTTCGCTTACCTGAATTCCGATTTTTGCATACTTGTCAGAATAAAATGGTGCGATTCCTGATTTTGTGGAACCGAATGACTTTTTGCCCAAACGCTCTTCTTCGTACTGGTCAAACAAAATATGATACGGCATTACAATCTGTGCACGGTCGGACACCAAAATCTTTGGCATCGGCACACCTTTCTCTACAATCGACTGAATCTCCTTGCACAGAATCGGGATATCCAATGCGACACCATTCCCGATAATACTGGTTGTATGTTCATAGAAAATACCGGATGGCAAAGTATGAAGCGCAAACTTTCCATATTTATTTACAATCGTATGACCTGCATTTGCTCCTCCCTGAAAGCGCACAATATAATCTGCTTTTTCAGCCAACATATCTGTAATTTTTCCTTTGCCTTCGTCGCCCCAGTTGGCTCCGACTACTGCTTTCACCATAATATTTTTCCTCACTTTCCTAACCATTTTTATACATTGATTTCTGCTGACATTCCTAACACATCTGCATTTTCCTCCAAAATTGGACGGGCAAAATCAGACAGGAATGCTTCCACTTGCTCTTTGGAGCGTCCCACATATTTACTTGGTTCCATAGTTTCCTGAAGTTCCTCTATGGACATATGAAATTCCGGGTCCGCCGCAATGAGTTCCAGCAAATTATTTTCTTTGCCTTCCACTTTTACGTTGCGTCCGGCTTCCATGGAAAGCTCACGGATACGTTCGTGTAACTCTTGCCGATTGCCGCCTTTCTTTACGGCATCCATCATGATGTTTTCGGTTGCCATAAATGGCAATTCACTCATCAATCTCTTTTCAATGACCTTTGGATATACCACCAAACCATCCACTACGTTGAGACATAAATCCAAAATACCGTCGACTGCCAAGAACCCTTCCGGTATAGAAAGACGTTTGTTTGCCGAATCATCCAAGGTTCTTTCAAACCACTGTGTGGCTGATGTGATTGCTGGATTCAATGCATCCACCATCACAAAACGCGCCAAAGAAGCGATTCTCTCGCTTCGCATCGGATTTCTCTTATATGCCATAGCCGAAGAACCGATTTGATTCTTTTCGAATGGCTCTTCGATTTCTTTCAAATGTTGCAGAAGACGGATATCATTACTCATCTTATGTGCACTGGCTGCGATTCCTGCTAAAGCATTCAAAACTCTTGTATCAATCTTTCTGGAATAAGTCTGTCCGGAAACAGGATAACACGCTTCAAATCCCATTTTCTTTGCAATCATTGGGTCAATTTTATCAATTGTTTCCTGATCACCATTAAACAGTTCCAAGAAAGAAGCTTGTGTGCCTGTTGTTCCTTTAGAACCTAACAGTTTCATATTCGAAAGAACAAATTCTAATTCTTCGTAATCGAGTAAAAATTCTTGTAACCAAAGACATGCACGCTTTCCAACAGTTGTCGGCTGTGCCGGCTGGAAATGGGTAAAAGCCAACGTTGGCAATCCCTTATATTCATCTGCAAAATCAGACAGGGCCTTTATCACATTGATGAGTTTCTTTTTTACCAGACGCAATGCTTCCGTCATTACGATAATGTCTGTATTATCTCCTACATAACAGGATGTTGCACCCAAATGTATTATACCTGCCGCCTTCGGGCACTGCTGTCCATAAGCATAAACATGGCTCATAACATCATGACGAACCTGTTTTTCACGTTCTTTTGCAACTTCATAATTGATGTCTTCTGCGTGTGCTTTCAGTTCTTCGATTTGTTCATCCGTGATAACCGGAACTCCATTTTGACTTAATCCCAACTCTTTCTCCGTTTCTGCGAGCGCAATCCAAAGCTTTCTCCATGTACGGAATTTCATGTCCGGCGAAAAGATGTACTGCATCTCCCTGCTCGCATATCTTTCGGATAATGGGCTTTGATATCTGTCTGTGTTTTGCATATTGTATCCTCCTACAAAAGTCCTATTCTCTTCATTACTTCTTGGTATGCTTCTTCCACATTTCCCAGGTCTCTGCGGAATCGATCTTTGTCCAGTTTCTCGTTTGTGTGTACATCCCACAAACGACAAGTGTCCGGAGAAATTTCATCCGCTAAGATAATAGTACCATGATATCGCCCAAATTCAATCTTAAAATCAATCAGACGCAAATCTGCCATGAGGAAAAATTCCTTCAGAACTTCATTGATTTTAAATGCATATTTCTTAATCGTCTCTATCTCTTCCCAACTTGCCAAGTCAAGTGCTCTGGCAAAGTAATCATTAATCAGCGGGTCGCCTAATTCATCATTCTTATATGAAAATTCAATGGTCGGTTCCGTAAACTCGGTTCCTTCCGGAACACCCAATCTCTTTGAAAAACTTCCCGCTGCCACATTACGAACAATGACTTCAAGTGGTACAATGGACACTTTTTTTACTGCGGTCTCCCTATCACTGAGTTCTTCTATCAAATGTGTCGGTATTCCTTCTTTTTCTAGCTGTTTGAAAAGATAGTTAGCCATGCGGTTATTAATTGCACCCTTTCCGACGATTATTCCCTTCTTTTCGCCATTAAATGCAGTTGCATCGTCCTTGTAATCTACAATCAGTACATCTGGATCATCGGTCATGTAAACTTTCTTTGCTTTTCCTTCATACATTAACGTACCTTTTTTCATGTCAATCCTCCTCACATGTCATTTCAAAACATGGCATCAATTCTAGTTTAAATTTATTTTTTCTATGCAAGTCATCAATTCTATCTTTGACATTTTCATCCTCGCATACCCCTTCACGGATATATCGATCTAATGTCGCATAGGTGAAGCCAAGATTGTCTTCGTCAGTCTTTCCACACAGACCATCGGAAGGCACTTTTTCGACCAAGACCTCTGGCAAACCTAAAATCCTTCCTATTTCCTTTACCTCTGTCACAGTCAAATGTGCCAATGGACTAAAATCACCTGCCGCATCTCCATATCTTGTTGAGTAACCTACCCAATCTTCTGATAAGTTACATGTGTTTGCCACTCTGCCATTCGTACTTTGACTCACTGCGTATACCGTTGACATGCGAATTCTCGGCGAAAGATTGATTCTTGTCTGAGCAGTAATTTCCACCGATGTTCCGATTTCCGCAAGGAGTGCATCCACGGCGTTCTTAATGTTGATTTCTACACTTCTAATTCCAAGATGCTCCACTACCAATTTTGACATATCTATATCAGGCTGCTCTCCACAGGGCATTAACACACCAATCACTCTGTCTCTACCAAGCGCCTCCACACAGAGGGCCGCCACCACTGAACTGTCTTTTCCACCGGAAATTCCTAAAACAGCATTACAATCCGGCCCATTCTTCTCAAAAAAACTTTGAATCCATGCAACACATTCATTTTTCACTTTATTTGCATAAAATTTGCTCATGTGCTTACACCCCACTCTTTCCGTAGTTTGTGAGTACCCTTGCGCTCGGGTCATTTACTGAACAGCCTTCCCATTCTTTATTAGGCATCCAGAAGTCCGGAATCATCTGTGCCTGCCCAGGGTAATATTTTTCAAAGATTTCACGATACAGTAAGCTTTCCTTTGTAAATGGAGTTGCAAAAGAATATTTTTGAATCAGTTTTTCGTATTCTTCATCTGTATAGAAGTTGTCTGCATATTCTTTTAAATCATCTACCATACTGTGGCCAACTGCATCGCTGAAGGCCGCCTTCTCTCTCCAAAGGATTTCTTCCGGAAGAATCTCGTCTTTTTCAAATGCCTTACGAAGTAAATATTTCCCCATATTATAAGTGTTTAATTTCTTTGCCGGATCGATTGCCATGACATAACGCACAAAATCCAAATCGCCAAAAGGTACTCTGGCTTCAAGACTGTTTGCAGCAAGACACCTATCTGCTCGAAGGACATCATAACAATGAAGTTCACGCACTCTCTTTTCAGCCTCTTCTTGGAATGCCTGTGCACTTGGTGCAAAATCCGTATATTTGTAACCAAAGAGTTCATCTGAAATTTCACCAGTTAAAAGAACTTTCAAATTTGTGTTTTCATGAATTGCCTTACATACCAGATACATACCCATACTCGCCCTTATCGTGGTAATATCATATGTACCAAGCGTGGCAATTACTTCTTCCAGTGAATCTAACACCTGCTGTTTTGTCATAATGACTTCCGTATGTATTGCGCCTATAAAATCTGCAACCTTTTTCGCATATTTGAGGTCAATCGCATCGACATCCATGCCAATCGCAAATGTTCGAATTGGCCTTCTTGTAATGTTCGCTGCAATTGCACATACCAAGCTGGAATCCAATCCACCGGAAAGAAGGAAACCAAGCGGCGCGTCTGCATCCAAGCGTTTCTCTACTCCTGCTACTAATTTATCATGTATGTTCTTCGTAATCGTTTCCAAATCATCATGTATATATCCGTGCACGTGAGCGATATTTTCATAACTCACAAATTCGCCATCATAGTAGTAATGTCCCGGCGGAAATGGACGAATCTCATCGGTCAGTCCATCTAAGGATTTTGCTTCGCTGGCGAACATAATACTGCCACTCTTCGAATATCCATAGAACAAGGGACGAATTCCAATCGGGTCTCTCGCCGCAATTATTTTGCGTTTTGCACCATCATAGATGATACATGCATACTCTGCATCTAAATGAGCAAACATTTCCAAACCATATTCTTCATATAGCGGAAGTAAAATCTCACAATCCGAGCCACTATGAAACTCATATCCGCGTTCTTTCAATTCATTCTTGATGGTACGAAAACCATAGATTTCGCCATTACAGACTACCCAGTTCTGTTTCAAGCGAAATGGCTGCATCCCTTCCGGTGACAATCCCATAATTGCCAATCTGGCAAACCCAAGATACCCAAAGTCTGTTTCAATTACTTGGCTTGCGTCCGGTCCTCTCATCTGCGTCTTGTCCAGTGCTGCTTCCACTGCTTCTTTTGAGATATCTTTTCCTAAACAACCTAAAATAGAACACATAAATATTCCTCCTGAATCACTTCATGGAAATAAAAAAACAGCTACTCGTCCCTTAATAGGACGAATAACTGCATTATCCGCGTCTTACCTATTTGCCACACGCCTTTGTGCGACCCCTTTTTTGCGAACTCAATCGCGTCTATACCTTTAAAAAGTAGCACAATCTGGTATTTCTGTCAAGACTGGATTGTTTTAATTCTTTCAAGTATAAACCATTTTTGATAATGTCCTAATATACCACAAAGGAAAATGTCCCAACTGTGGTATGATACTCCTATCACACTGATGGGAGGGATTATTATCAGAAAGGTGGATCTT
>JAXJXL010000201.1:0-24799 GCA_036307525.1 Faecalimonas sp. | reverse complement strand
GCGTGATACACCACGTCCGGATGATAGGTTTCAAACACTTGGAAGATTCTTCTGCTGTCACGCACAGAGCCAATTAGAACCACCAAATTTAACTCCGGATAACTTGTCTGAAGCTCGTGCTGCAAATCATAAAGATTATTTTCATATACATCAAACAGCACCAATTGCTCTGGTTTATGCTCTGCCACTTGCTGGGCAATGACACTACCAATACTTCCGCCTGCACCGGTAATGAGAACCTTCTTGCCGTGTATGAATTCATACACCTGCTCTAAGTCGGCTTCTATCGGCGGACGTCCGAGCAAATCTTCTACCGTAACATTCTGCATTTTATTTAAGGAAGCTTCTCCGTTTACCAACTGATAAATGCCCGGAAGCGTCTTTAATTCACAGCCTGTCTCCTTACAAATGTTGAGAATCTCTCGTTTGTTCTCAGCGCTTGCGCTAGGGATAGCATATAAAATTCGGTCGATATGATATTTTTTCACCGCTGCCATGATTTCATCACGGTTGCCCACAACCGGAACTCCATCGATGTAGCGTCCCCATTTATTCGGATTATCATCAATAATACAGCAGACATTTACCTCTAGCTCTCTGCTGGTATGTAATTCACGCAAAATGGTCTGTCCGGCCTTCCCTGCCCCGATAATCATTACATTGGTGGCAGTTGCCTCGTGCTCTCTTCTCGACTGCAAGCTTCTGAGTTTTAGAATCAGTCGATATGAGAAACGAATTCCCAGCACCATAAAGAACTGCAATACGATACCGAACACGTAATAGGAAATCGGCATTCTATCGAACAGCACCGTAATTCCCACTATCTGAATGATTCCGGTAACGGCTGTTGCCATAGCTACACGTAGTAATTCCGTATAGCTTGCAAATCGCCAGATACTCTTATACAAACGCATGCGCCAAAACACTGGGATGCATACTACCGTATAGATTGGTGCAAATTTTAGAAATGCTTCCAGATAATGTCGATAATCACCGAGCATCATGGAAATGGAGCAATCGAATCGAAGCCACATTGCCCCAAAAAATGCGGCATTCACAGCTAACACATCATAGATTAGCAATCCTAGGTTTACAATCTGCCAATGCGCCATTTTCGGTTTCTTATATTTAAGTGTTTTATGATTCTTCATCCATTCTTCATTCCTTTATTATTTTTCCTAAATTACAGTATAACTTTTTTATCTAATAAATTCAATTGAAATCCTAAAAAAAGTGTGAAATACACGCTCGTTCACTTGTTTTCAGTACCTCGTCGTGCTATACTTTTTCACAGTAAAACAAAAGAGGTGTTACACATGGCATTAATGGACGAATTTAAAGAAGAACGAAAAGCCGTTTTGAAAAATGGCACAATCAAACAGAAAATTTCATATATATGGGACTATTATAAATGGCACATTATGATTCCGCTTATCGTGGTTATAGCACTCGTTTCTTACATTGTAAATATCGTGACTAGACCGGATATTATACTAAACGGAGTAATGCTGAATGTGTATAACATGGAGTCCCAAGCTTCTCCTGCAGAGCTTTTGGAGGATTTCTATAAGGAACAGGAAATTGATAGTAAAGAAGAGGAAATCAACCTGAATTCAAACCTGTACTATAGCGTCGATGATCTGAATACGAATTACCAGTCAATGCAGGTCCTTATGGCATGGCTTTCTGCAGACCAGCTGGATTTCATTACCGGCGATGTAGCCTCTTTGAATGACCTCGCCTACAAGGATTACTTCACGGATTTGCGTGACTATTTGTCAGACGAGCAGTTTGAAAAATATAAGCCTTATTTCCTGTATATCGATTATGATTTGTTTTTAAAACGTGCAGAAATGGCTGAAAACATGGAAGATGTTTCTTCGATTGTATTACCGGATTGCACGAAACCAGAGGAAATGAAAGACCCAATTCCTGTTATGATTGATATGAGTCAAAGCAAAAAAATGACTGAAATATATGGGGAAACGTTCGATGTATTGGCCCTTGGTATCACGATTAAAGAAACTAATAAAGATATGACCTTGAAATTTCTTGACTATCTGATGGAGTAAGCAAATGAAATATTTAAAACAGTTTTTGATTATTATACTGGTGAGTTGTATTGGGGAGCTTTTGTATTATTTACTTCCACTTCCAATACCTGCCACCATTTACGGTTTGGTGATTATGCTGGGGCTGTTAATCTTGAAGATTGTGCCACTGGCTGCAGTAAGGGAAACAGCAGAATTTTTAATTGACATTATGCCAATCATGTTTATTCCTGCCGGCGTAGGACTGATTGTTTATTGGCCACAGTTAAAGGAATTTCTAATTCCTATTTGTGTAATTATTGTTGTATCTTCTATCCTGGTTATGTTTGCAACTGGGAAAACAAGTGATTTACTGATTCATAACAACGAGAAGGGAGATGCTAACCATGAATAACCTTGTTTTAAGCTCCGCTACCATCGGTGTTGTCATTAGCCTTCTTGCTTATCAGCTTGGTGTGTTTTTGAAGAACAAAACGAAAAAAGCAATCTTTAACCCGTTACTGATTTCGATTGCTCTTGTAATTATATTTTTACTTGTATTTGATATTGAATATGAAAGTTATAACCAAAGCGCCAAATATTTAAGTTATCTGTTAACGCCTGCCACAGTTAGCCTTGCCATTCCACTGTATCGACAGTTGGAAATGCTAAAGAAAAACTGGGTGGCCGTTGTTGTGGGTATTACGTCGGGAGTATTCACTAGTTTAGTCAGCGTACTATTGCTGTCTGTTGCCTTTGGTCTTACACACGCCGAATTTGTAACACTTCTTCCTAAGTCTATTACAACTGCTATTGGAATGGGAATTTCAGAAGAGTTAGGCGGTTATCCAACGATTACTGTCGCAGTCATTATTGTAACGGGAATCTTCGGAAACATGATTGCCGAATTTGCATGTAAGCTGTTTCGCATCAAGCACCCTATCTCCAAAGGGCTTGCAATCGGAACAAGTTCACATGCTATGGGAACCACAAAAGCATTGGAGTTAGGACAAATCGAAGGTGCCATGAGCAGCCTGTCCATCGTAGTCGCAGGACTGATGACTGTTATACTTGCTTCCTTCTTTGCGATGATGTATTAAAAAAAGCGTCAAGCAAACCATTTTGGTTCGCTTTGACGCATTTTTATTTTGCATTTATATTTCTCAATTCCTTACTCACTTCGAAGTGCCAATACCGGGTCTTTCTTCGCCGCCTGTCTTGACGGAATCAATCCACCTATCAAGGTTAGAATGACACTTAGAATCACTAGTACAATAGCAGCACGAATCGGTAACACCGCATTAATATCCATATTGCCGGTTAGGCTATGAATAATATAGTTAATTAGCGGTACCAAGGATGCTGTTACTCCAATTCCCAACAGACCGGCGCACAATCCCACAATAAACGTCTCTGCATTGAAGATGGAAGAAATATTTTTCTTAGATGCTCCAATTGCACGAAGCACACCAATCTCTTTGGTTCTCTCTAATACGGAAATATAGGTAATAATACCAATCATAATCGAAGATACAATCAGCGAAATGCTGACAAACGCAATCAGTACATAGCTTACGCTGTCTACAATTGTTTTCACGGATGACATCAAGATTCCTGTTAAATCCGTATATTTGATTACCTTTTCATCATCCTCTTTTTCCATCCTATCGTTATATCCATCTAAGAAATCAAGGAATCGTTCCTTCGATTCGAAATCTCTGAAATAGAACGACATGGATGTCGGTTTATCTATTTCCTGATATCCAAGAGACAGCAGATTGGTATCTGCATTTTTCTCCACACTGCTGGCTGTCATGGTCTGCATCAGACGCGCAATCTCTTCTTCTGTCATGTCGAATTTAAATGCACCTGCTATCTTCTCCTGGTCTACATTGAAAGAGGTTGCAACTGTGCTTACCAACTTCCCACTCAACTCTCCTACTTTAGAAAGAATGGTCTTTTGCATCACTGCCTCTGTCATACCCATTGCAAGCTGGTCGATTGCCGTAGCGATAGCTTCTTGAGAAACAACACCTGCCACGATTTGCTCTACTGCTGCTTGGTGTAGCATGGCACTCATGTCTTGCTCGCTTCCGCCTCCCAGAGTTGTATTGTTTGTTGCATCACCGACAGTTCCACCTCCTGGGGTGTTACCGCCTGTTGCACCACCGACAGTTCCACCTCCCTGTGTCGTACTGTCTGTTGTGCCACTATTTCCACCCCCTGGAATGTTACTATCTGTGGTTCCTCCTTGAGTGTCGTCCGGCGTCTCCACGTTCTGAATAGTGATAACACCTTGCAGCATTCCCTTCAGGAACTCTGTATACATAGCCTGATAGGTTGCCTTTGGCACCAAGTAAGCTGCTTCCAAATCTGCCAGCGCCTGCTGACTGGATTCCTTTGCCATAAACGCATTGACAACGCCATCCACCTGGGACATTTGAATCATTGCGATTCCGGTTGTCGGGTGTGCATTTGCGGAAATATATTCCTTCAACATATTAGTTGCAAAGGTAACAAATGTATCGCTAAGCGCTTGCTTTGCTTTTGTATTATCCGTTGTAATAGCCTTGGAGATTTCACCGATATACCCTTCTGTCAGATTGGAAATATCCTTTTCACTGACAGTCGTTCCAAAGGCAGAGGATAGCATTTCCGTATCAACAGAAATCATATCTTGAAAATCCAGTCCTGCATCCTGACTCTCGTCATCAAAGCGTTTACCGCTAAACACATCCACTTCCTTGTCCGCCAACTGCTTTTTCACAATCTCAGATTCCGAAGCCTGTTCAATTACATATTCTGTCAGCTCCTTAGTGTAACTTACACCTGACATAAGACTTCCTGTACTGTTTCCTTCCTTCGCACTTACAACTCCCACAATCTTCAGCTCCAGCGCCTCATCATATACCTTTTGCATATAGGAAGCATCTGTCGACATATCTTCGTAGACATTGTAGGTTTCGTTATACTTATATTTATCTGTTGGATTCACCAATCGCAATTGCAAATCCATCAGTTCCTCATAGGTCCATTCCAGTGGCTCATTGGTCTCTTCCACTTTCTCTCCCGCCATGATTTTGGCAATCATATCCATGAGTTCCTTATCATCACGCAGGCCTAAGCTATATACCAATAAGTCGGACATACCATTCGGTTCCGGCAACACCAAGATTACCTCATCATATTTTTTCGGCCATCTTCCGGCAAGCACATCATATTGGGCGTGAATCGTTTCCGGGTCATCCAGCATTTCCGTAAAGATAGACGAACTCATAGGCGACATGGACATCATGGACGAACTCGTACCCATCATGGACGCCATCATGGTGCTTGGATTCAGCTGGGTAACCTCTTCATTACAGTCAATGGTATAAATCATTGGGCTTACACTGTACTGATAATCCACCAGATTCACCATGTCACCCACTTTATTATCATTTTTCTCTAGATATTTCTTAAATGAGGTCAAATCATTGGTGCCAATCTTAGAGAACATGTTGCTGATATATTGTCTTTCACGAACAGAATCTTTTCCTGTGCTCTCCCCTCTTTCCGAAACCATGGAAAGCAGCATGGAGGTTGTGTCCGCCGTCTCAGATGTGATGGTCAGCGGGTAGGAAGTCAAGGTGTCCTCCTGTATCTTATCAATATAATTTTGAAAACCGGTTGACAAGGACAAAATGAGCGCGATTCCGATAATACCGATGGAGCCTGCAAATGAGGTCAAAATTGTACGTGCTTTCTTGGTTAATAAGTTGTTAAAGCTCAGTGAAAATGCCGTAAATATAGACATTTTTGCTTTCCCAAGATTCTTATGCTCCGGCTCCTTCATATCCTTGAGATTCAGAACAAATGGGTCAGAATCATCCGTCACCTTTCCATCCTTTAATTTAACAATACGTGTAGAATAGGTTTCTGCAAGTTCCGGATTATGCGTAACCATAATAACCAAACGGTCCTTTGCCACTTTTTTCAGTAGCTCCATTACCTGCACACTAGTCTCTGTATCCAGCGCCCCCGTTGGTTCGTCTGCAAGTAAAATGTCCGGATTATTAACAAGTGCTCTAGCTATCGCAACTCTCTGCATCTGACCACCGGACATCTGGTTTGGCTTCTTATGAGCCTGCTCCTTTAGCCCTACTTCTTCCAAGGCTTTAAGTGCTCTGGCCTTTCGTTCCTTCTTGGAAATACCACCGATGGTCAAAGCGAGCTCCACGTTCGACAGAACTGTCTGGTGCATAATCAGGTTATAACTTTGGAACACAAAGCCGATGGTATGATTACGATAGGAATCCCAATCCCGGTCCTTGTAGTTCTTTGTGGAAACATGATTGATAATCAAATCACCGCTATCATAACGGTCTAACCCACCGATAATATTAAGTAATGTTGTCTTTCCCGAACCAGATGGTCCTAAGATAGACACAAATTCATTATCACGAAAGTTCAAGCTGACATCCTTTAACGCATCCTGAACTAAATCTCCTGTTTTATATTGTTTTGATATGTTTTTGATTTGTAACATATATGTTCTGCACCTCTATTATTTTTTACTTTGCCATTATACTCCAAAATTACCACACATAAAAGGGAGTTATTATTTTTTAATAATTTTTTCACAATCTTTTTTATTATATTCACGAACACAGATTTTACGAACAAAGAGTTTGCTTGCAAACTCTCGCGCGGGGTGCGGTTGCGAAGCAACACCTTCATTGCACGCACCCCTGCGCATCCTTGCGGAGCTTTGTTTAATAAGAAATTGTGAGATTTCTTATTAAACAAAAAAGACCGCAAGGGCTTCCCTGCGGTCTGTGCATTTTATAGTTTCATTTGTTCCAATGGTGCAAGATACTGCGCGCGGCGATTTTCCTGCTCTGCAAGATATGACTGGTCCGCTGTTGCATGTAATTCCTGCAAATATAAATGATGATTCTTCATAATAGCTTCATTATTCTTTGAAAGAATCAACATCGCGATACTTGAACATTGGTCTGCTGTACGCTCATAATATGTCAAAATCTCCATAAAAATCAATCCGGAATCAATGGAACAGATTCCTTGACAAAGTCTTGCTGTATGCCTATCCTTCAAAAGCAATACCATATCATCAATTACTTCCTCTAGTGGCTCAATACGTCTTGTGATATAATCGCTGTCATTTTCAAGTGCTTCTACCGTGAGTCGAAGAATTTCCTGCACTGCATCACTGAGAATGCCTAATTCCTTCTTCGCACCATCTGAAAACTTGTATCCACACTCATGCATTTTCTGTGCCATTTCATCTAGATTAGTCGCGTAATCGCCAATACGCTCAATGTCACGTATACACTGCATTAATACATTTCGCTGGCGATTGTCATTTTCTGTCTCTATATTTTGAGACAATGCAATCAGATAGTTGTCCGCGCTGTCTGTAAAGCAGTCCAAACGGTCTTCAAATGCAAGGATTTCCGCTGAACGTTTGCTACTGTATTTTTCATATTGCTTAATACTTCTTGCGACATTTTCTTTCGCAACAACAGCCATATCAACAGCAACCTTTGTCACCTCATTTAACGCAAGAGTTGGGGCAATCATAAGTTTGCTATCCAAAACAGCTAACTCCGGATATGTGGTTTCTTGTGACTCATCATCTATTACAAACTTGCATGCAATTTTCACCAACAGATTGGTAAACGGCAGCAATACAATGGCTGTGATCAAGTTGAATATCGTTTGGAAATTGGCAATGGCACCACTATCTGAAACGCTTTCCCACAATCCCGGGAAGCCTCCACACATGCGGATAATGGTCATTGCAATCATGAATAAAATGGTTCCGATTGTATTAAATACAATATGTACCACACCGGTACGTTTCGCGTCTTTCGATGAGCCAATGGAGCATACCATAGCCGTTGTAACGCAGGTACCAAGGTTGATACCCATAATCAGTGGGTACACCAATTCAAATGTAATCACACCTGTGGAAGACAGTGCCTGTAAAATACCTACCATAGCAGAAGAACTCTGAATAATTACGGTAAGAACCAAACCTGTAAATATTCCTAGAACCGGTATGTCACTAAAATACGAAAGTATATCTACAAACGCCTGTGATTCAGCTAATGGGTCAACTGCTGCTGTCATGGACATTAATCCGGTAAACAATACCCCGAATCCAAGTGCAATGGTTCCAACATTTTTGGTTTTTTCCGTCTTGATGAACATAATCAACACAATGCCGATAATCAAAGCAATCGGTGCCAGTGTATCAGGCTTAAAAAAGTTCAGAATAGAACCTTGTGATGATTCAATATCCATCAGACGAATAATCTGTGCTGTTACTGTAGTACCGATGTTTGCACCTAACACAATGCTGACCGCTTGTCTAAGATTTAACACGCCAGCTCCTATAAGACCTACTGTTAATACGATGGTAGCTGTGGAACTTTGGATTATTGCAGTTACCAGAGTACCGGTCAACAATCCTAAGAATACGTTTTGTGTTAGTTTTCCCAACACATTTTTCAGTGCTGTACCGGACCCTTGTTTCAAGCCATCTCCCATAACCTCCATACCGTAAAGGAACATGGCTAATCCACCCAAAAGTTTAATTGCTATCATAATGGTATTCACGTCGTTTTCTCCTTTGTCACATAATGTCTCTTGCCTTCTCAGCTACTACCTATTATACCAAAACTCACCAAATCTTCAACTAAAAATACAAAAAACGCCGAAAACTCATGGGTTTTCGACGTTTTTTAACTATTTTTATTATTAGAATTAGTTTCCTGCCTGAGCTGCAACTTCTGCTGCGAAATCGTCAACTTTCTTTTCCATACCTTCGCCTACTTCGAAACGAACTATGTTCTTGATTACAAGAGCACTGTTTACAGATTTAAGGTAAGCAGCAACAGTTTGTTTTCCATCTTCTGCTCTTACATAGGTCTGGTCTAATAAGCAGATATCTTTTAATTGCTTAGAAACACGACCTTCAATTGCTCCGCCAAAGATCTTATTTGCCATAATGTTTTCTTTATCAGCCATAGCTAAAGTTACAAGTGTAGCTTTTGCTTCATCTGAAAGGAAGTTGAATAAATATTTGTTATTCTTCTGTTCTTCATAAACAGCGATGTCTTCGTCGCTCCAGATTTTTTCATCGCAAGCTTTGCTGATTAAACCATTTAATACTGGTTTTGGAAGGTTCGCTGGATCGTTTAATGAAGATTCAACAATGATTTCTCTGATCTTTGCAAGGCTTGCTTCATCAATATCATCTCTGCTGATATACTCTGGTTTCATAGCTGCAACCTGCATAGCAACATTTGTAAGTGCTTCTTTAACATCTGCTGCACCGTCTGCTGCAATGATTACACCAATCTTACCACCTGCATGAAGGTAGCTAGCTACACATTCTCCAGAAATTTTTTCAAATCTACGTACAGATAATTTTTCTCCGATTGTAGCAGTTTTTTCGATTAACGCGTCATTAAGACCATTCATTTCAAGAAGTGCTTCTACATCTTCACCGTTCTTACCACCATTTAAGCCAGAAACAAGTGCTGTATCAGCCACCAACTGTACAAACGACTGGAATATTTCGTTCTTTGCAACGAAGTCTGTTTCAGAGTTTACTTCTGCAACAACTACTTCATTGTTATTGAATGCAACACGTGTGATACCTTCAGCTGCAATACGAGAAGCTTTCTTTGCCATTTTAGCTGCACCGCTTTTCTTTAATACTTCAACAGCTGCATCCATATCTCCGTTTGTTTCTGTAAGAGCTTTTTTACAGTCCATCATACCTGCGCCTGTCATTTCTCTTAATTCTTTTACCATACTTGCTGTAATTGCCATGATTATTTCCTCCGTGTTTGAAATCTTAAGCTTCTTCAGCTGTTTCTACTTCTTCTACAACTTCTTCTACAGCTTCAACTGCTTCTTCTACTACATCTTCAGCTTCAAAAGCTTCTACAGCAGTTTCACCTTGGTTTGCTTCGATAACAGCATCAGCCATTTTAGCAACGATTAATTTAACTGCTCTGATAGCATCATCATTACCTGGAATTACATAATCTAATTCTTCTGGATCACAGTTTGTATCAGCGATACCAATCAATGGAATTCCTAATGTGTGTGCTTCTTGAACACAGATTCTTTCTTTCTTAGGGTCTACTACGAAGATAGCATCTGGAACTTTCTTCATTTCTTTAATTCCGCCTAAGTTCTTTTCAAGTTTTTCCCATTCTTTCTTAAGTTCGATAACTTCTTTCTTAGGTAAAACTTCGAATGTTCCGTCTTCTGACATTCTTTCGATATCTTTCAAGCGGTTAATTCTACCTTGGATTGTTTTGAAGTTGGTTAACATACCACCTAACCATCTTTCGCTTACGTAGTACATTCCACAACGTTCAGCTTCTGTCTTAACAGCGTCTTGAGCTTGTTTCTTTGTTCCTACGAAAAGGATTGTGCCACCTTCAGCAGCTACATCAAAGATTGCTTTGTAAGCTTCATCTACTTTACCTACAGATTTCTGTAAGTCGATGATGTGAATACCATTTCTTTCTGTGTAGATGTACTCAGCCATTTTAGGGTTCCATCTTCTTGTTTGATGTCCAAAGTGAACACCCGCTTCTAATAATTGTTTCATTGAGATTACGTTCATTTCTCTCTCCTCCATTTTGGTTTTTTCTTCCATATACTTCCCTCCCTGCCACCCTTTTTGCGTGAACAAAAATAGGCACCTGCAGAGATAACCATATATGTGTTTTTTTGCAACATGAGTAGTATAACATAGATATCCTAATATTGGCAAGCACTTTTGAAAGATTTTTTGTTAGTTTTTGTTAGTTTATGCAAGCTTTATATCAACTTTTCACTATAGGATTTGACTTTTAGGCATAGATGAAATTTTGCATGCATTCCTGCCAGCTAATTGGTGACTTTTAGGCATAGAGACAATTTTCTATACATTGCTACCAGCAATTTTAAACCTTTTAGGCATAGAGCAGATTTCATAATATATTTGCCAATTAAATTAGGCATAGAGATAATAACAATTATGTTTCAATACAAATATGCAAATTTGCGGCAAAAATTTAGGCATAGATTAATTTTCTTACACTTCCCAACCAAAAGACGCAGAAAAACTGGCAGCATCTGCTTCAAAAAAATGCATATGCCTAATCCAAATAAATAAGTTCCGCATAATAAAATTAATGGCTCCGCAACAAAGTGTTGCAGAGCCATGTTGAATTTTGATTTCATCAAACATCTACCAGTATCTTCTTATGCTAAGTATTGTTTTCATATAAACTGTTGCTTCTTTTACAACCGTATTTTTCCTTGGTGCGTGAATGACTCTCTCATTCCCTATGTAGATTGCAACGTGTCCCTCATAACAAACAATATCACCAGGCATTGCCTGTGCAAGAGTAACTTCTTTTCCTCCGATCAACTGATGTCCTGACCATCGGTCAATGTATATACCCACAGAAGCATGACATGCCTTCGTAAGTCCGGAACAATCAATTCCACTGTAATCGTTTCCGCCCCATAAATACGGCACTCCCAAATAGGTTCGGGCCTTTGCTACTATTGCCTGCCCTACACTTGGGTCCCCTGTTCCTGTATATTTTACGCCACCAGAAGAATTCATTCCTCCACTAATAACAGTCTGACCGCTTTGTTGCGTTACATTATTTTGCGCCTGCTGAGCTGCAATTCTGGCTGCTTCTGCAATCTGGTCCTTAAGATTATCAACTTCGTCCTCTTTGTCTTTAATTTTTTTAGATAACTCCGTTTTCTTTTTATCCAAACGAGCTTGTAAGGACAATAATTCTTCTTGCTCTGCTTCCAGCGTGGTTTTTAACTCCGCAATCTTTTCTTTATTTCGAACATATTCCTGAAGTTGTTCTCTGTCATACTCATGTATCGCTTGTATATTATCAAGATTTTGAAGCATCTGTGCAATACTTCCTGCTTCTAATATCATGCTTAGAATATTGGTATCATTCCGTTCATACATCACAACGATTCGCTTCATCATGCTCTCGTTCTGCTCAATTTCTTTTTGCTCTGCTTTTTCCAAATCCTTCGTGGCAGCAATAATTTGTTCACCCTTATTAATAAGCTTCATTTCTGTCTCATTAACTTCTGTCATTATTGCTGTCAATTCAGCTTTCAGTGTCTTTACTTCTTTCTCTGCCTTCTCCTGTTGCTTCTTCAGTTCACTTGAAGAAGGTGCTGCAAACACACTAGTTGCAAATACACTTGCCATCAAAACAAACAGAATCAGTGTTCTACGAATTCTTCTCATCGTATCTCCCCTTTATAAAATTTTTCTCTCCCCATAATTATCTTCTATTTTACATTATTTTTCTCTTTTTTTCAATATAATCTGTCAAATTGGTTGAATTTTCCTGTCATATTTTTCCGTTACACAAACAAAGAGGGGCTTTTGCGCCCCTCTACTCTACAACACCTTCAAATCCCAAATCATCCAATGCCTCTAATGCTGTTTTAACACAGTGTTGGCATCCATTGATTGTCACTGTCTTGTCTGCCAGACTAACGGCAAAATCAAGGCCTTCCTCTGTTAATAGATTTGTAATTCTTGCTACACATTTTTCACAGTGCATGTCTTCTACTTTAATTACTGTCATTTTATATGCCTCCTACTCTAATTCTTTCATTTTTTCAAATAATTCGTAATTGTTACTCTCATGGCATCTTCTACTTTAATTGCATGATTTACTTCAATTTACATCTGCGAAGTCGCAGCGCATTGCTTACCACGCAAACGGAACTGAAGGACATTGCAAATCCACCAATAATCGGGCTGAGCAGCATGCCATTGATTGGGTATAATACCCCTGCCGCCAGCGGAATTCCACATAGGTTGTAGAAGAATGCCCAGAACAGGTTCTGCTTAATGTTACGAATGGTAGCTTTGCTAAGCTTGATTGCTTTATATACATCATTCAAATCAGACTTCATCAGCACCACATCGCTGGAATCAAGAGCGATATCGCTTCCGCTTCCAATTGCAACCCCTACATCAGCCTGTACAAGTGCTGGCGCGTCGTTGATACCATCTCCTACCATCATCACGTATTTTCCTTCTTTTTGCAACTGTTCCACAACGGACGCCTTGTCATTTGGAAGCACTTCTGCAATCACGTGATCTACGCCAACCTTTTCCCCAATATAGTTGGCTGTAAGTTTGTTGTCTCCCGTCAGCATGTAAACTTCAATGCCTAGGTCTTTGATTTTTCGAATAGCATCCGGGCTGGTTGCCTTTAACGTATCTGCCACGCATATCATGCCAATTGCTTTTCCAGCGCTTGCCACAAACATCGGTGTCTGCCCTTTGTTTGCCGCTTCACGTGCTACCTGCTTGTATTCTTTATAATCAATTCCTTGCTCAGTGCAAAGCTTCTGATTTCCAATATAATAAATCTGTCCTTCCAAAGTTGCTTCAATCCCCTGGCCGGTGATGCTTTGGAACTCTGACACGCTTCCAAGTTCTATCCCTTTTCCCTTTGCATCATTGACAATCGCCTGGCCTAACGGATGCTCGGACACCTGCTCACAGGAGGCGGCAATTTGTAGCAGCTCATTTTCAGAAAGCTCATGACTTACAATGCGTGTAACTGCTGGTTTCCCTTCGGTAATGGTTCCCGTTTTATCCAGCACGACTGCATTTACCTTGTGGCTAATTTCCAAGGCTTCACCACTTTTAATTAGTATGCCATGATTGGCACCCAGACCTGTTCCCACCATAATGGCTGTCGGTGTTGCAAGGCCGAGTGCACACGGGCATGCGATAACCAACACAGAAACAAAGATACCAAGTATAAATTTTATGTCAAATTCCGGAAGCACCAACGCCCAGATAATAGCCGCGAGAATAGCTATTGCCATAACGGCCGGCACGAAATAACCCGCAACGGTATCTGCCAACTTGGAAATAGGTGCTTTTTTCCCTTGTGCATCCTCCATCATTTTTACAATCTTTGCAAGTGTTGTATCTGAGCCAACGTGGGTAACCCTTACAGTCACAGCACCTTGATAGTTGACACTTCCACCAATCACTTCATCATTTACGCCTTTTTCCACCGGAATGCTTTCTCCGGTAAGCATGGACTCGTCCACACTAGTACTGCCTTCTACCACAATTCCGTCCAGTGGAATTCGACTTCCTGGCTTAACCAATATCATCTCATTCACAGAAACTTGTTCTACCGGAACTTCGATTTGCTCTCCATTTCTAAGAACAATTGCCGTATCAGGAGCCAGTTCCATGAGCTTACGAATCGCTTCAGAAGTCTTGTTCTTGCTACGACCTTCCATGTATTTCCCAACCATAACAAGCGTGACTACTACAGCTGCAGATTCATAATACAGGTTGTGAACACTTGCCGAATTACTTGGTATCGACAACGTCATCACAAAGCTATATAAAAATGCACTTCCCGTTCCGATTGCAACCAAGGAATCCATGTTTGGGTTACCTTTAAACAAGCTCTTAAACCCCACAATATAAAACTTGCGTCCATTGATTAACACGACAATGGTAAGCACCATCTGTATAAGCGCAAATGCAAGCGGTGCATGATGCATGTCCATAAATGCCGGTAACGGTAAGGTAATCGGCAGCATATGCCCGATACAAATATAGAGCAATGGAATAGACAAGATAATATTGGTAATAAGACGGTGTTTCGTCTTTCTTACCGCTTCTTGACTATTATCTTCCTCTTCTTTTTTCTCTTTTTTTGTTTTCTCAATGAACAATTCTGCGCCGAATCCTGCACGGTCCACTTTCTTAATAATGGCTTCCGGCGTGACCTTCGCCTCATCATAGGTAATAGTTAAAAGGGCCGTTGTCAGATTAACATTGCTCTCTGATACGCCCTCCATTTTCCTGGTGACACGTTCTACTGCGCTACTGCAGGCGGCACATGTCATACCTGTTATTTTAAACGTTTGGGTTGTCATATTACGCCTCCTTATATCCCCATTAAATCTATAGTTATGAAATCCCTGTACTTTGTGCATAAGTACAGGGATTCGCAATTATTTCAGTGGATATTTCGCAGTCAATTCTGCTACCATTCCTTTTACTTTTTCTACATTATCCTCGCTTTCAATTACAAGTGCAATTGCTTCTGCAATTACGTCCATGTCTTCTTCCACTAATCCTCTTGTTGTAACTGCAGGAGTTCCAAGACGAACACCGCTTGTTACAAATGGAGAACGTGGGTCATTTGGAATCGTATTCTTGTTACATGTGATATGTGCACGGTCCAAACGTTTTTCCAAATCTTTTCCGCTGATGTCTGTTCCGCTAAGGTCAACCAACATTAAGTGGTTGTCCGTACCACCGGATACAATCTTCACGCCACGTTTCATGAGTCCTTCGCAAAGTGCTTTCGCATTCTTCACGATTTGCTCCTGATATGCTTTGAATTCCGGTTGAAGCGCTTCCTTAAGAGCCACTGCTTTACCTGCGATTACATGCATAAGCGGTCCACCTTGGATACCAGGGAAAATGGCCTTGTTGAAGTTAAATTTATCTGCCGCTTCCTGATTGCAAAGAATCATACCACCACGTGGTCCGCGAAGGGTCTTATGTGTAGTTGTTGTGACTACATCTGCATATGGAATTGGAGATGGATGTACACCTGCCGCAACAAGTCCTGCAATGTGTGCAATATCTACCATTAAGTATGCTCCCACTTCGTCTGCAATCTCTCTGAATTTCTTAAAATCTATAGTTCTTGCATAGGCGCTTGCACCAGCAATGATTAACTTCGGTTGCTCTTTGATTGCAAGCTCACGCACTTTCTCGTAATTAATAAATCCATCATCCTCTACGCCGTAGAATACAACGTCAAAATATTTACCTGACATATTTACCGGTGAACCATGAGATAAATGTCCGCCGTGGTCAAGGTTCATTCCGAGCACCTTATCTCCCGGCTCTAACATTGCAAAGAATACTGCCATATTTGCCTGTGCGCCTGAATGTGGCTGTACATTTGCATAATCACAACCAAACAATTCTTTTGCACGTTCTCTTGCAAGGTCTTCCACCACGTCTACGCATTCACACCCGCCGTAATAACGTTTTCCAGGATATCCTTCAGCATATTTATTCGTAAGAATACTTCCCATCGCTTCCATAACTGCTTCACTAACCCAGTTTTCCGATGCAATTAACTCGATGTGAGAATTCTGTCTTTCTCTTTCTGCTTCCATTGCACTTGCAAGTTCCGCATCTACAAGTTTTAAATTTTTCATATCGCTCATTGTATGATTACCTCCACAAACAAATCTTTAATCATCTTAACACATTTCGACAAAAAGAGGA
Organism: Faecalimonas sp.; assembly: GCA_036307525.1. Lineage (GTDB taxonomy): Bacteria > Bacillota > Clostridia > Lachnospirales > Lachnospiraceae > Faecalimonas. Next base: position 8,404 of record JAXJXL010000201.1, on the reverse strand, counting down.
AGAGTTTTTGCCCTTCCTCATGAAAATTATTGAGCCTTTGTCAGCGTTACCTGGATTTTTTCTTCTGTATATCCATTTCTGCCTTGCACCATGATGGTGAGCTCTACAGTCTCACCTGCACGGTAGTATTGCAATTCTTCCTGCAACTCTTCCATGCTATCCACATCATAGCCGTCAATTTCCGTAATGACACTGTATATTGGAAGCTTGGCTTTTTCCGCGCCACCACCTTCAACAAGTTCAGATACATATACACCCTCCGGCATGTTGTAGTATTGCGATGTCTGTGCATCCACAGTTCTACCCATGATACCGATAACACCTCGTTGACCTTCCGGAACTTTTGTACGTGTCTTTTTGTTCATCAACTCATTCAATATATCTAATACGTCTGAAATCGGAATGGCATATCCCATACCTTCTACCGATTCGTCCTTAATTTTGGCAGTGTTGATTCCAATCACTTCTCCATTTGCATTTACAAGTGCACCGCCACTGTTACCAGGGTTGATAGCCGCATCTGTCTGAATCAACTTGCCTTCGTAGCCTTCAATGGTTGTCCCTAATGCACTAGCAATACCTGCAGTTACAGACTGTCCGTAACCAAGCGCATTTCCTATAGCAATAGCCGGTTCGCCAACACGCATCTTATCAGAATCCCCCAAAGTTGCAACCTTAATTTTATCTAAGGTCTCATTCTTTAGCTCCTTCAGAGAAATTGCAATAATCGCAAGGTCGATATCGGAATCTGTACCTTTTACCTGCGCGTTAGCACTGCTTCCATCAATAAAAGCCACTGTAAGTGTCTTGCTTCCTTCAATTACGTGATTATTTGTCGCAATTAAAAGTTCTGTATCATTCTGCCCTACAATAATACCGGACCCACTGCTTGGAACTTCGTACTGAGTCGTTCCGCCAAAGAAATAGTCCTGTACTTCTTGAATACTGATATTGGTAATCGATACAACGGATGGCATTACACGTTCTGCCACATCAGCAATATCTGATTGTACAGTTGTTCCTGCACCTGTTATAATCTGTGTCGAACCTATTTCTTCTTTTTTTTCAGTAGTAGTGATGGCCCCTTCACCAAAGATTCCATTGACAATACGGTTAGTTCCCTGGAATACCACACTTGCCACAACACCAAAAACAATTGCCAGTGCAATTACACCCAGTACCTTGAAGCAACCGCTTCTCACTCTGTCATCCTTTGGTTGCTGTGTCGGTTCGTTTGATGGCCGGTTATATGAATAATTGTAATCATATCTTGGAATCTCCGGCTCTATAACCTCTGGTTCCACAAATCCCGGTTCCACATTCGCTGTTTCTAAATCCGGCTCTGCAAATTTCGGCTCTGTCTCTTCCTCTGTCTTTACTTCCTCCAAATCCGGCTCCTCAAATTTAGGTTCCTCCGGCACGCCATACTGGTATGGCTGGTATCTATCTTCACTCATATGATAAACTCCCTTCATGTTTTTATTATCTTGTTGTAGTTTAACAAGGAATTGTGAACAAATTGTGTATACTTTGTTATAAAAAAATGTTTAATAACAAAGAGTTTGCTTGCAAACTCTGGCGCGGGGTGCGGTTGCAAGGCAACATCTTCATTGTACGCGCCCCTGTGCATCCCTGCGGAGCGTTTTTGTATAATAAGAAATTGCGAAATTTCTTATTATACAAGAAAATGGAGATGTTTACCGCATCCCCATTTTTCATATTAATCATCTAAATCGATAAAATTCATCGAGAAATTGTCTAAGATATCATCATCGTCGTCATCATCCAAGAAGACTTCTTTATCTTCGTTTGCTGCTTCCTTTTGTTTTGCCAAGGCTGCGCCCAATGTATCTTCTTTTTCAGCAATTTTTTCCACAACTTTTTCGATTGGAATCTCTACTGTGTTTGTAGTTACTTCTTGAGCAGGAGCCGGAATCACTACCTTAATTGTCTCTTCCGCTACTGTTGCTTCTGCTTTTTCTGTAACTTTTTCTGCAACTTCTTGTGGAACATCGTCTTCTTCCTCGTCGTCTTCCGGGAACACCTCTTTCATACCTGCCTGAACAAGCATTTCCATCTCTTTATCCCCATCTTCTTCATCGTCATCATCATAATCGTCTTCGTAATCTATTTCTTCATAGTCCTCGTCAGATTCGTCATCATCATCAAGTCCGTATTCATCATAGATTTCATCTAATTCTGCGTTACGGTTATATAATTTCACACTCAAGATAACAATGATTATAACGAATAGGATAAATCCGATTCCTGTTCCAAGAATCACATAATCCAAATGATTTTCTAGCAGGTCACTTAATTTGCCGATAAACGTATTGTTCAGTTCTTCATGTACAACTTCCGGCGCATTAAATCTTTGATATGTGCCTTCTGCGTTATCTAATTGATATAAAGATTTTTCCCCATTGTTGTTAATTGCGTATAACACGATGAAATCCGGATTTTCTTCATTCTTCCATGCTGGGAATTCATAGCCCTTCGAAGACATAACGTCTTGGCTTACATATTCACTTGGCAGCTCGATTTCCGATACATCTGACAGCAATGCGATTCTAACATCATCTGAAATAGAGATCTCTTCATATGGGGCAAATGTTGCATCTTCCTCTACATACATAAAGAAGCTACCCACATTGTCACTGTCAACCATATATGCAAGATACAAGCCGAAGTTTTCACTATATACAACGTTGTATTTCACCAAATCATATTCTAAGGTTGAAGCTACATACCCTTCCGGAATCTCATTTGTCGGAATGGTGCTTGATATGGTGTAAGTTTTTCCATCTACATCAACAGTTGCACCTGTAGCATCTGACGGTGTATCTACAACTGGGTCTGTAACTGTTGTACCTTCACCTTCCGCAATTGTGATTGTAGATGAACCTTTTGTATAATCTAAAACAGCGCCTGATACACTTTTGACAGTTGCTTCTTTAATGGTTAATTTCGTCGTACCTGCTTTTAATACATCAAAAAGAAGTTTAAACTCATGTATCGCTCCTACATCACTGGTTGCGTCTCCAGTATAAGTAATTTCACCAGCCTGTGACTCTACAAGTCCATTTCCACTCTTAAATTTTAAATAACTTGTGTCATATGTCATTGTAACACTGACTTTTCCAAATCCTGTATTATCTGTTCTCTTTACTTTACCAATTACCTCTAAAGTCTCACCTACTTTAGTTGATGGGTCTGTAAACTGTATTGCTCCATTTGCTGCAAATGATACCATTGAAAAACAAGGTACTACCAAACAAATAGCCAACAAAAGTGTTGCAAATTTTTTCATCATTTTCATATCCGCTTCCTCTTTCTTCTTCTTTTGACATTATTAGTTAATTGTACATGATTTTGGAATAGTTGTCTAGAGGTTTCGTCTATTCCGTCCCCTCTATTCCGTCTCCCGATAATCCTCCCGTGTATATCCTGTGGCACTTTCAATTTCCTGTGCAATCGCCTGTACTGTTTCAGATACAGAATATTCTGCCTTCGGATACAAAAATGCATGCATTTCTTCCACATTCTGGGTCACGCCTAAAGGTACTACTACACTTCCTATGCCTTTGACATTTCCATCCGTATGCTCAAATGCAAATCCTTTAGACTCGCCTAGTTCATACTGGAACACGCCGGTTGCCAGACTTATTAGCTCCTTCAAAGTAAAGTTCGTGGAAATCTGTGAAAATACTGTGTCAATTAAATCATTTATGGTTGACAAATCTGTGTCCTTTACCTTCTCGGCCATCTTTTGAATAACTAATCTCTGGCGCTCGGTTCTGCCGTAGTCACCACCAACATTTTTTCGGATACGTGAATAGGTTACAGCTTGTACACCGTCTAAGGTTTGAAGACCGCCCTTCACCCGCTTTGCTTTCTTTCCTGTTACATCTGCAGTTTCTCCAATGTAATTGTTCATCTCTTGGGCTTCTGCATCGGTCACGTCAATTTCAATGCCACCAAGCTTGTCCACCACATCTGCCATAGCAGTGAAATCCACCGTCACATAATCCTCTATATCCAAGTCGAAGTTCTGATTCAACATGTTAATTGCCTGCTTTGGTCCACCAAGGAAATAAGAGCTATTTGCCTTGCCTAATGTTCCATCTGGGCGTTTAACAATCAAGTCTCGATATACAGACACCAGCTTCACTTCTTTGGTCTCATTGTCAATGCTGATAATCATAATCGTATCCGCGTGGGTACCGGCTTCCAATTCTCCTTCTCTGGAATCGCCTCCAAACAACGCAATTGTCGTATAACCTTCTTTTTCTACGCCTTCATTTTTCAAGATGTCGCCATCTCCAAACATATTAAGTTGGAACTTTCCATATTTGGACATCACATATCCGATTCCAAGAAGCGTGAAAAAAATCAAAAGTTCGACCAGTAAAACGATCACTCTTCTACGGCGCTTTGCCCGCCTCTTTTTCGCTGCTCTTTCTGCCTTGGCTTCTTTTAAACTTCTCCCCTGTTTCATATGAATCTCCCCTGATTTTTATGAATTACGATATTATTATATAACAAGTTTGCAGGAAAACAAAGTAAATAATTATTTCTTAATTTAAAAATAGCGCAATAGCCACTTATAAAGTAAACTACTGCGCTTGAAATTACATATTATGGAGTTGGTGTTCCGCCATCATTCGTATTTCCTTCATCTCCTTCACTTGGGTTTGAAGGTGTAGTCGGAGGTGTTGTTGGTTGCGTTCCTTCGTTTCCGGTTCCTTCGTTTCCGGTTCCTTCATTTCCAGTTCCTTCATTTCCGGTTCCTTCATTTCCGGTTCCTTCATTTCCGGTCCCTTCATTTCCGGTTCCTTCATTTCCGGTCCCTTCGTTTCCGGTTCCTTCGTTTCCAGTTCCTTCGTTTCCAGTTCCTTCGTTTCCAGTTCCTTCATTTCCGGTTCCTTCGTTTCCAGTTCCTTCTCCTGGATTTTCTACATCCGGCTCATCATTTGTTCCCGTATTACCGTTATTACCATTTCCAGTATTCGAAGTATCCTTATCCGGTTTTCTATTGCCCACAATATAAGCAATCTCACCACTGATTTCTACAACCTTAGATGATGGTTGATAATCTTCGGTTCCGAAAAGGAATGCATGTAATTCTGATACATTGCTCTTTAACGTAATTGGGAATACACTGCTTCCTCTGCCCGGAATCGTACCGCTTCCCTTTTTAAATGGGAAACCAGATGTCTCACCGAATTTATACTTTGTAAAATCCTTTGCGTATGACAAGATTTCTGTCATTGTAAAGTTGGTTGAAATTCTCGGGAACAACTCATCAATAATCTTTTTGATTGTTGACCAGTTAGACTTCATTGCCTTTTCAACAACTTTTTGAATAACTATACGTTGTCTTTCAGTTCTTGCAAAGTCATTTCCTACATTTTTACGAATACGTGAATATGTGGTTGCTTGTACACCGTCTAGTTTCTGCAAGCCAGGACTTTTAATATAGTTCGCCTTCTTTCCCGAAACGCTGGCAGTTTCTCCAATGAATTTGTTCATCTCTTTCATTTCAGCTTTGGTTACTTCCACTTCAATGCCGCCAACCATATCGACAAGGTCAACCACCGCGCTAAAGTCTACCGTTACATACTTCTTGATGTCTAAGTCAAGATTCATGTTCAGCATGTTAATGGCTTGTTTTGCACCGCCAATATTGTATGCACTGTTACACTTTTTAATCTTGCCGTTTGTCAAATCAAGTAAAGTGTCACGGTATACTGAAACCATCTTCACTTCTTTTGTCTCATTATTTAGACTAACAATAATGATGGTGTCTGTATTCAGATTCTTGTTTACTTCCCCACTTCTCGAATCTCCCCCAAAAAGTACGAAATTGGTATAACCAACCCCGATCGAGTCCGGCAGATCCTCATTGATAAAAATCTCATCTTCCTTGAGTTCCTCTGTATTCAGCTTATTGAATATACTTGCCACATAAATCACCCCTGCAAGCATAAGCAACAATAATGCAATACCGGAAATCAACAATACTTTTTGTTTCGTACTCAGCTTCTTAAACCACTGAGTAATCTTCATTTGTTTTCTTCTACGTCTTCTTTTTCGTGCCATTTTATACTTCCCTCTTTAAACAAAATAATTTGTTATCTGTATTATGATACACCTTATTTTGTTATTATTCAAGATTCCTCGAATAATTTCATCATAATTCTTTTTCACACAATTGAAGTGCCGATGCTATTACTGCATCCATATCGTAATATTTATATTCTCCCAAACGCCCACCAAAAATCACATTTCTTTCATTCTCAGACATTGTTTTATATTGCTGGTACAGTTTCTCATTTTTCTCGTCATTCACCGGATAATATGGTTCATCACCTAATTTCCACTCACTACTGTATTCACGGCTAATCACTGTTTTCGGCTGTGTCCCGAACTCGAACCACTTGTGTTCTATGATTCTTGTCCACGGCGTTTCCCTATCCGTATAATTTACAGCTGCATTTCCTTGAAAATTCGGAATGTCTAGAACTTCCGTCTCAAAACGAACACTGCGATATTCTAATGTTCCTAATTTATAGTCAAAATACTCATCAATTGGGCCAGTATATATAACCTTTTCTGCCAAGGTATCTAATTCTTCCTTCTGTTTTAGATAATCAACATTCAATCGAATCTCAATTCCTTCCAACAGATTAGATACTAACTTGGTATAGCCACCCAACGGAATACCCTGATACAACGCATTAAAATAATTGTTGTCAAAAGTCAATCTTACTGGTAAGCGTTTGATAATAAATGCCGGTAAATCCTTGCAATCACGCCCCCACTGTTTTTCCGTATAACCTTTGACTAACTTTTCGAAGATGTCTCGTCCAACTAAAGAAATTGCCTGTTCCTCTAAATTTTTTGGATTATCAATACCGGCTTCTTTTTTCTGTTCCTCAATCTTCGCAGCTGCTTCCTCCGGCGTTACAACACCCCACATCTTATTAAAGGTATACATATTAAACGGCAAGGAATATAATTCTCCCTTGTAATTCGCAACAGGACTGTTCGTAAATCGGTTAAAGTCTGCAAATTTTGTGATGTAATCCCATACCTCTTTGTTGTTCGTGTGGAAAATATGTGCTCCATATTTATGCACATTAATATCCTCTATTTCTTCCGTGTATACATTACCGGCAATATGAGGACGTTTTTCCACTACTAAAACTTTTTTACCTGTAGCCTTTGCTTGTTGGGCAAACACGGCACCAAACAGGCCGGAACCAACGATTAAGTAATCATATTTTTTCATGGTATTTCCCTTCTATAATGATGTTCTTCTGTATGTTTTATAATATCATAATTTGGTTATTTTTCAATATGAAAAGTAGGCAAGTTTCCCTGCCTACATCCTTATACACTTATAATCAAAAAACTTACATAACATTCATTTAATTTGTAAAAGTATTAGAATCCCGTCTCGGCCGGACTTATATATGTACCCGGCAACCACTATCGGTTGCTCGGCTGTTATTCTCACTTTAATTCCTAATTCAATCTACTTCTTCTACTCTTCCAACAAAGCGATAAACGATTGTTATCTCCTGTTGTCTTACTCCATCCACTTTTACCGGATGTCCAATCTCAATTCGTTCAATCAACTGATTGACCAATGTTTCTGTTAAATGTTCCATTGTCAGATATTCATCCAACACTTCTTTTAATTTCTGTACATCAGCTTTATAATCATTCTGCTTGTTTAATTCTACATCAATGGATGTCAACCGTGTTGTTAATTGCTTCTGTTCTTTTGTGTACTCTGTCAGTAATTCATGATAACTTTCTGAATCCAACAGTTCGCTTGCAAAGTCCTCATACAGTTTTCGGATAATCTTCTTCAACATCTGTAAACGACGATGAATTTTGTTTTGCTCTTCTTTCAGCTTTTTTAGATTCTTCTGTGCTTGGTTCTGCTTTTGCAGTTGTTTCAATAGTTCTCCGCTTTCAACCTGTTTTATCAAACATTGAATCCGCTTTAAAACCTCAGCATACAAATCCTCATAATAAATATAATGATAGCGTCTGCATTCTTCCGGCTTGGTAAAATGATTGGTACACCTTATCATAGGATGCAGTCCATCCTTTAACGGCTTCATCATCATTGTCATACGCTTACCACATTCTGCACAGAAAGTAAGTTTATTAAAAATGTTCTCATGATTGTGCTTCTTCGGTCTGTGCCTTAAAGCAACAAGTTGCTGAACTCTTTCAAAATCCTCTCTGCTTACTAATGGTTCATGCGTATCAGTCACAACAATTTGTTTTTCGGCTGGTATTGGAATCCGTTTCTTTGTCTTGTAATTGGCAATCTCGTATTTGTGATTCACCATATCTCCAACATAAACTCTGTCTCTTAGAATTG
>JAXJXL010000200.1:0-1774 GCA_036307525.1 Faecalimonas sp. | reverse complement strand
TGAGGACACATTAGCCGTACTCAGGGACGGAGGAACTAATGGAAACGAAATTGGGAAGAATAGCATCGAAGTCAGCAAACACAAAACGCCCCGAGTTTACCTCACTGTACCATCTCATCAACAAAGAAATGTTAACGCAATGCCATAGGGAACTGGACGGTAGCAAAGCTGTCGGTGTAGACGAAGTCACCAAAAGAGAATACAATGAAAATCTCGAAAGTAACATCGAAAACCTTGTAGACAGACTGAAAAGGAAAGCCTACAAACCACAGCCTTCACTGAGAGTATATATTCCCAAAAGTAACGGCAAAATGAGACCGTTGGGAATTGCGTGTTACGAGGATAAGATTGTACAATTAGCACTGAAGAAGATAATTGAAGCGATATATGAACCCAAATTTCTGAATTGTATGTATGGATTCAGACCAGACAGGAGCTGTCATACAGCAGTAAAGTCTCTTTATGACCAGATTAATTTCAGAAAGATAACGAGGATAGTAGACGCTGATATCAAGGGGTTCTTCGACCATATGAAGCACGAGTGGATACTTAAGTTTCTGAATTACTACATCAAGGACAAGAATATTCTATGGTTGGTTAATAAATATTTAAAAGCAGGAATCATAGATAACGGAAGTCTTGTGAAGGGGAATGAGGGAACTGCACAGGGGAATATAATCAGCCCGGTGCTGGCAAATATCTATATGCACTATGTTCTGACGCTGTGGTTCTATATTGTAGTTGCGAAAGAATGTAAAGGCGAGTGCTTTCTTGTGGTCTATGCAGACGATGTCATAGCAGGATTCCAATATCCGTGGGAGGCTGAACGTTTCTATGAACAGCTTAAGAGCCGAATGGAGAAATTCGGGCTTGAACTTGAAGAAAGTAAGAGCCGCATTGTAGAAAGTGGAAGATACCTTGCAAACGCAAAAGCAAAACAAGGAGACTTTACTCGATTAGGCTCATTCGATTTCCTTGGATTTACATTCTACTGTGGTAAAACGAAAAACGGTAAACTGTGGATTATGCCAAAGACAAGCAGCAAGAAATTTCGGCAGAAACTTAAAGAAATGAAAATATGGCTTTACGACAACAAAGAGCAAAAGCTTAAAACACTTATGTATATGTTGAACATAAAGCTTATAGGTCACTATAGATACTATGGGATAAGCTTTAACAGCAGAATGATTAGTAATTTTAAGCAGCAGGTCAGGGAACTGCTGTTCAGGGCACTGAACAGACGAAGCCAGCTAAAGAGCTATAACAAGGAAGGTTTCTACGAGATGATGAAATACTATCCTCTGGCACTACCCAGAATATATGTTAGTTTGTTTGGCTAAGATGTGAATTTTATTATGAGGAGCCGTATGCGGGAAAACTGCACGTACGGTTCTGTGAGGGGTTTACATTGCGAGGTGTAAGTCTACTCGACTCTACAATTAAAAATACAACTTTTTGAGCCATAGGGTTATCACACCTTGTGGCTTTTCTTTTTTGGAGGTGAAACCAAATGATACTCACAGCAATAGTTCAAACAAAGGACGGTACGCTTGTCGTGGATCTGCCGCGCGACCGCATTGATTTGGAGATGAAGATACGATCTGTCGGCATCGAGCGTTTATCAGACCAAATCCATATTATCGATGATGAAGAAAAGAGCGATATCAGCGTGAAGCTGTTCGGCGAGAACGATATCGGCAGGCATTTGTCGCTGCTCTTCAATGAAAACCATACGCTGTTTGAGGTTAATAAGACCCTGCAGTTTGTGGAAAAT
>JAXJXL010000199.1:0-2516 GCA_036307525.1 Faecalimonas sp. | reverse complement strand
TGACGGATGCGGTCATTGAAAAGGTAATCGCAGCACTTGAAAGTCAATTTGGTGCACAGATGAGAGCATAATGAAGAAGAAACCGTTTTGCAAAAAACGGTTTCTTCTTTTTGAAAAAATAGGGTGGCGCGTTTCGACAAAAACGGATATAATGGAAGGGACGAGAGATGAAAGGGTTTATAAAATGAGAAAAGAAGACTTTTATTTTGACCTACCGGAAGAATTGATTGCTCAGGACCCATTGGAGGACCGTTCTAGTTCAAGACTTCTTGTATTAGATAAAGAAACCGGAGAAGTAGAGCACCATGTGTTTAAAGATGTGATAGATTATCTGGAGCCTGGCGATTGTCTGGTTATCAACGAGACAAAGGTAATTCCGGCCAGACTCTTCGGTGCAAAAGTAGGTACAGATGCGAAAATTGAAGTGCTACTTTTAAAGCGTGGAGACAATGATACATGGGAGACCTTAGTTCGACCAGGGAAAAAAGCGAAAGTAGGCACGAGAATTAGCTTCGGAGAAGGACTTTTAGTTGGTGAAGTTGTAGATGTGGTTGAAGAAGGCAATCGTTTGATACGATTTGAATATGAGGGCATATTCGAGGAAATTTTAGACCAGCTCGGGCAGATGCCGTTACCACCATATATTACCCACCAATTGGAGGATAAGAATCGCTATCAGACCGTTTACGCCAAACATTCAGGCTCAGCGGCGGCGCCAACAGCAGGCTTACATTTTACACCGGAACTACTTCAGAAGATAGAAGATAAAGGAATTGAGATTGCCCGTGTAACCTTGCATGTGGGGCTTGGGACCTTCCGACCAGTGAAAGTGGAGAATATTTTAGAACACCATATGCATTCTGAATTTTATATGGTAAGTAGCGAGGCGGCGGAGAAGATTAACCGTGCGAAAGACAACGGAAAACGTGTGGTTTGTGTTGGGACAACCAGTTGCAGAACGGTAGAATCAGCGGCGGATGAGAATGGCAGAATGAAAGAGTGTAGCGGATGGACGGAGATTTTTATCTATCCGGGATATGAATTCAAAGTTCTGGATTGCCTGATTACCAATTTTCATTTGCCGGAGTCCACTTTGGTGATGCTGGTATCAGCATTGGCCGGCAGAGAACAGGTACTCGCAGCGTATGATGAAGCAATCAAGGAACGATATAGATTTTTCTCGTTTGGAGATGCTATGCTTTTGTTGTAAAGCAAAATATTACATTTGTGAAATAAAATCATGATACCAAGGAATATAATGTACGAGTAAGGGGGATTAGCAGTATGAAAGAACCTAAGAAAATGGGATTGTTGGAGCGTAAGAAATTTGAACGCAGTGTAAGACGCCGTAAAAAAAGGATTAAAGTAGGTATTATTGTCTCTGTATTGGCAGTTGTACTCATTGCCGTTTGTGTAAAATTCAAACCATGGGAGAAACTTTCCTTTGGTTCCACTGTACAAACAGGTGGCAATATTAAAAATGACAAGAATGACAAAAACGCGAAAGCAGCAAAGAGATTGGAACTGATTGAATCGGCAGAGCGCATGGCGGCGTCCTATGGATACGATGAAGCAGTAGACATCTTAAAAGGTATTGATGGCTACGAAAAGGACGAAGAAGTACAAGGTATGATTTCTGATATAGAAGCAGAAAAAGCTGCCTGCGTACCTGTAAAATTGGAAGAAGTTACGCATATCTTTTATCACTCGTTGGTAGTAGATGAAGAACGTGCTTTTAAAAATCAGGCAACTGATTCTCAGGCAGCCGGTAACAATCAGTGGATGACAACCATCGATGAATTTAATGCAATTACACAGGAAATGTATGACCGAGGTTTCGTTATGGTCAGCATTCATGATTTATACGAAGTGACAAAGGATGAGAACGGAAAAGAGGTATGGAAAGAAGCAGAAATTCTACTTCCGGAAGGTAAGAAGGCATTCGTTATGTCTATGGATGATTTGAGCTATTACCATGCTTATGATAATTATGGATATGCAGCAAGATTGGTTCTTGATGAGAACGGAGACGTGGTAAATGAATACTACGACGCCAGTGGGGAAATGAAGCTTGGTGCATACGATTACGTACCAATCTTAGATAAATTTGTAGAAGAGCATCCGGATGCATCCTACAAGGGTGCAAAGGGTATCATCGCTATGACCGGATATAACGGAGTTTTGGGATATCGTACGGATGAGACCTATGATTACAATCATCCAACCTGTGACAGACATCAGAAGAAATGGCTGGATGCACATCCGGATTTTAATTTGGAAACAGAACGCAAAGATGCAAAAGCAGTAGCAGATGCGATGAAAGCAAATGGTTGGGAATTTGCAAGCCATACTTGGGGACATATCAGAGTGGGAGACAGAAGTCTTGAAACAATCAAGAAGGATACAGAAAGATGGAAACGTAACGTGGAACCGATTATAGGAGAAACGAACACCTTAATCTTTGCCCATGGTCAAGATTTCTATGCGAATTTTGGAGAATATCCATCAAGCAATGA
>JAXJXL010000198.1:0-10170 GCA_036307525.1 Faecalimonas sp. | reverse complement strand
GCCAGGATCAAACTCTCGTTAAAAGTGTTTGTTCTGGTCAAAATCACTTGCTAGCAATTTTACCTTACTTTACTGTTTTAGGTTCGACATTAACTGTCTGTTCTTGAATTGTTCTTAAAGAAATATATTCAGGAAACTTGTTTTGTCATCTATTGTTTAATTATCAATGTTCTCTTTGCTCTCTTGCGACAGCCTAGTTAGAATATCACACCCTAAAATCGTTGTCAACAAGTTTTTTAAATTTTTTTTATTTATTTTTTTATACTGTTAGGCACATGTGTTTTTTTAACTAAATACTTACCAAAATTATCTCAACTATTAGTCAATATAAACATCTTCATCCGTTACTGCCTAAAATTTATATATAAATCAACTAATTTGTACTGTGACATATCTATTATTTACTCTGCGCCTAAAGTCCTAGGCATATAATTCATGAATTCTATTCTATGCCTAACATCTTAAAAAGTTTAGGCTGTACATTCAGCAAATTTTATCCATGCCTAACATCTTAAAAAGTTTAGGCTGTACATTCAGCAAATTTTATCTATGCCTAACATCTTAAAAAGTTTAGGCTGTAATTCAACAACTTTTCCTCTATGCCTAACGTCTTAAAAAGTTTAGGCTGTATATTTAACAAAATTCATCCATACCTAACACTCTTCAATAAAAACTTTTTCACAAAATAAAGGACGAAAAATTTCGTCCTTCGTTAACACTTTTGTACATTTTCTACAAACGTCAGATTAATTGCATCGCATCGCCTATATTTTTGACGCCTACAATCTTAATTCCAGCAATACCCTTGACCATATTTCTAGACACTTCTGGAATAATACATGTTTCAAATCCTAGTTTTTTAGCCTCCGCCACTCGTTGCTCCGGCATACTGACCGCACGTACTTCTCCGCTTAGTCCCACTTCACCAAATACAATCGTCTTTTCATCAATTGGATGGTTTTTATAACTTGAAATAATTGCCATGACGATACCAAGGTCTATTGCAGGCTCATTCATCTTTACACCGCCGGCAATATTAACGTATGCATCATAATTCGAAAGGTGCAGTCCTAGTCTTTTTTCCAAAACTGCCATCAATAGATTGACACGGTTATAATCCGTACCAGCTGCAGTTCTTCTTGGCATTCCAAAATTACTGTTACACACAAGGGCTTGTATCTCGATTAAAATTGGTCGCGTTCCTTCTATAGAACATGCCACAACAGAACCCGATGCGTGTTCCGGTTTTCCATTCAGCATAAACTCCGATGGATTCTCAACCTCAACTAGTCCATTTTGGCGCATTTCAAACACACCAATTTCATTCGTCGAACCGAAACGATTCTTCACGCCACGCAAAATGCGATAGGATGCGTGTCTATCACCTTCAAAATACAAAACCGTATCCACCATGTGTTCTAACACTCTCGGTCCTGCAACCGTTCCTTCCTTTGTTACGTGACCTACAATAAATATAGAAATGCCTAATCCTTTTGCTAACTGCATGAAAACATTGGTAGACTCGCGCACTTGAGACACACTGCCAGGAGCAGAGGAAACTTCTTCACTATACATGGTCTGAATGGAATCTATTACCACCACATCCGGTTTTCGTGTTTCAATAACATTACGAATGACTTCCAGATTGGTTTCACATAGCAAGTATAAGTCTTCCTTAAATTCACCCATGCGATTGGCACGGAGTTTAATCTGTTTTAAAGATTCTTCTCCTGAAATATAAAGCACTTGCTTTTTACTTTCGCATAGTTTCTGACACACTTGTAATAATAAGGTGGACTTTCCTATTCCAGGGTCTCCGCCTACTAGCACAAGGGAGCCCGGGACGATTCCTCCACCCAACACTCTATCCAGCTCTTGAATCTGGGTGTGAATTCTCTCTTCAGAGTCTGTTTCAATAGTTTTCAGAGCAACAACCTCTGCCTCTTTTACCAGCTTCACGGTACTGCTTTTGGAAACAGAAATGTTTTCTTCTACAAAAGTATTCCATTCCTTACACATAGGACACTGACCAAGCCATTTCGTCTCTTCATGCCCACAATTCTGGCAAAAAAATATGCTTTTCTTCCCTTTAGCCATCTGTATCTCCTATCTTTTTCGTTTTACAAAGCAACAAAACATATCTCTAGTTGAATTTTACTTCCTTATTAGAAATATGAACAACAACTTCTTCTCCTGTCTTCACATCACCATTCAAGATAGCTTCTGCAAGTTTATCCTCCAGCTCATTCTGAAGCGCACGTCGGAGTGGTCTCGCACCATATTTCTTGTCTGTACCTTTTTCTACAATAAATTTCTTCACTGAATCACGAACAATCAACTTGATATCTAACTGATTGTTCACACGTTCAATCAGTTCATTACACATGAGACCTACAATCTTCTTCATGTGTTCTTCACTCAGAGCATGGAATACAATGGTCTCATCAATGCGGTTTAAAAACTCCGGACGGAATAAGCGTTTTACTTCTTCCATCACGTTAGTTTTCATTTTCTTATAATCCTCTGCCGCATCCTCCTTTGCACCAAAGCCCAATTTCTTTGGTTCCACAATTGCCTTCGCGCCTGCATTGGAGGTCATGATGATAACTGTGTTTTTAAAGTCTACCTTTCGCCCTTGCGAATCAGTAATATGCCCGTCATCTAACACCTGTAGCAAAATGTTAAATACATCCGGGTGAGCCTTTTCAATTTCATCAAACAAAACAACAGAATATGGATTCCTGCGAACCTTTTCACTCAGTTGTCCACCATCGTCATGGCCTACATATCCCGGAGGCGAACCAATCATTTTTGATACGCTGTGCTTCTCCATATATTCGGACATGTCCACACGTATCATGGCATCTTCTTTCCCAAACAATGCTTCCGCCAATGTTTTGGCGAGCTCTGTTTTCCCAACGCCAGTAGGTCCAAGGAACAAGAATGAACCAACCGGACGATTTGGGCTTTTAATTCCCACACGTCCACGTTTTACTGCTTTTGCCACTGCAGTTACAGCCTCCTCCTGTCCGATAACACGTTTGTGAAGGGTTTGCTCTAATTTACGAAGACGTACACCTTCTGTCTCTGTCAACTTCTGAACCGGAATCTTTGTCCATGCGGAGATAACCACTGCAATATCTTCTTCTCCCACTTCTAGTTGCTTCTTCTCCTGCGCTTTTCGGAAACGTCTCTTGGTGCTGTCAATCTTCTTACCTAGTTCCATTTGTTCTTTTTGGATAAGAGAAGCCTCCGCAAAATTGCCTGCCTTAATTTCTTCTTCCTTCTTAATAAGCAATTCCTGGAACATATTTTCCATTTGTTCTAAATTTTCTGGAACCTTATATCCGCGAAGACTAACTTTGGAACATGCTTCATCCAAAACATCAATTGCTTTATCCGGCAAATGTCTGTCGTTGATGTACCGTTCTGATAATTGGATGGCATAGTCAATTGCCGCATCTGTTATTACCACACGGTGATGTTCTTCGAATTTCGCCTTCAAGCCTTCTAATATCTTTTTACACAGCTCCGCATCTGGCTCCTCTACCATAATAGGCTGGAACCGTCTTTCTAAGGCTGCATCCTTCTCAATGTGCTTGCGATATTCATTGATGGTTGTTGCACCAATTAACTGAATCTCGCCTCGTGCCATGGATGGTTTTAGAATATTAGCCGCATCCAATGCACCTTCTGCACCACCGGCACCGATAATTGTGTGAATCTCGTCCAAAAAGAGTATTACATTCTTATCACTTCTTACCTCACGCAGAAGCTTCTTCATGCGGTCTTCGAACTCGCCACGATATTTAGTCCCCGCTACCATACCGGATAAATCCAATGTTAAAATTCGTTTTTCTCTCATTCCTTCCGGAACAATACCTTCCGCAATTCTACTTGCAAGTCCTTCAATAATGGCTGTTTTACCCACACCCGGTTCGCCAATCATACATGGGTTATTCTTGGTCCTTCTGCTAAGCACCTGCATGAGTCTCTCAATTTCTGCCTCGCGTCCAACCACAGGGTCTAATTTTCCTTCTGCCGCCTTTGCAGTTAAATCAGTGCTAAACTGCTCCAACATGCCTCCTTGCACACGTCCGCCTTCTAAACCATCTTCATAATCTTTCGGATTAATTCCTACTACATGTAAGATATCATCATGAACTTTCACCAAATCAACATTCAAAGTTGCAAGACTGCGTGTAGCCGCACAGTCAGCATCCTTTATCATGGCTAACAACAAATGTTCTGTTCCTATCTTTTCTGAATTTTGTCTGACTGCTTCCTGAAATGCGTTATCCAAAAGAAACTCGAGTCTTGGACTGTATTCCATTTTCTTTCTTTTTTCTTGAGCCGGTGCACCTAATTCTTCTATAATCTTTGTAATCTTTTCTTCGTCCACACGATGCATTGCAAGTACCTGTCCTGCAACACCCGTAAATTCTTTGCGCAGTGCCAAAAGTAAATGCTCTGTTCCAACATATGGGTGTCCCCATTTTCTAGCCAGACTTTTGGCTGTCATCAATACTTTTTCGGCCTGTGCTGTAAAATCCTTATGCATATTCTTGCGACCTCCTAATTATAATCATCAAAAATCTCGTCTACCAAAGCGTAAACGTCTTCTTTTGTAATATTTTTACATCTTCCCTTTGCAAGGACAACTGTAAGCTGACGCTTCATATCTTCCAGTGCCTGCAATCGATTGATATCAATGGCAATCACCGCCCCGCGCCTTCTATCTAAATGTATGATACCCTCTTCTCTGAGTACTGCATACGCCTTATTTACGGTATGCATGTTAATTCCAATTTCCTCTGCCAGTTGTCGAACGGATGGCAGCGAATCTCCCTCGTGTATTCTGGATGTTGCAATCCCTAAGATAATCTGATTGCGAAGCTGCATATAGATTGCTTCGTCGCTATTGAAATCAATTTTAATTAACATATTTTTCACCTTTTTCTTACGTGTTATAATGTTATTATAACATGTGCTTTGCACATGTTACGCTCCGCACGGATGCGCACGATTTGCAATGGTTTTTGTCCTGCCTGTGGGCGGACGCAAATCGGCGCATGTTATAATACAAGTATTATAACATGTCGCACAGATTTGTCTAGCAAAAAGGGTGCGATTTTTCATCGCACCCTTCCAATTCTTCTAAGCTTCATCAATTGCTTTTCCGATATCATTTCTCTTATATTTGTTTGCAAAGTTTACCCACTCTGTTGCAGCGTAAGCATTTGCTCTTGCTTCTTTCAAATCTTTTCCTTTTGCGGTTACACCAAGTACACGACCACCGTTTGTTACGATTGCATTGCCATCAAACTTTGTTCCTGCATGGAAGCAATAATAACCTTCATGTTTTTGGAATTCATCAAGTCCTTCAATTGGGAAACCTTTTTCATATTTCAAAGGATAACCGTCTGATGCAAGTACAACGCACACTGCTGCATTGTCTTCAAATTCCAATTCAACCTGGTCTAATGTTCCATCGATGCAAGCCTCAAATACTTCTACAATGTCACTCTTCATACGTGGTAACACTACCTGTGTTTCCGGGTCACCGAAACGGGCGTTGTATTCCAGCACACGTGGACCATCTGGTGTCAACATCAATCCGAAGAAAATAATTCCTTTAAACTCTCTACCTTCCGCCTTCATGGCATCAACGGTTGGCTGGTAAATATATTTCTTACAGAATGCATCTACTTCTTCAGTGTAGAATGGACTTGGACTAAATGTACCCATACCGCCTGTATTAAGCCCCTGGTCTCCATCCTTCGCACGTTTGTGGTCTTGTGCAGATGTCATGGTCTTGATAGTATTTCCATCTACAAAGGATAACACAGAAACCTCACGCCCTGTCATAAACTCTTCGATTACCATGCGATTTCCGGCTGTACCGAACTGTTTGTCCAACATGATAGAACGAACGCCTTCTTTTGCCTCTTCTAATGTATTACAGATTAATACACCTTTTCCAAGAGCAAGACCGTCAGCCTTCAACACGATTGGGAATTTTGCTGTTTCTAAGTAGCGTAGTGCTTCCTGTGCATTGTCAAAATTCTCATAGCTGGCAGTTGGAATGTTGTATTTCTTCATTAAATCTTTTGAAAATGCTTTTGAACCTTCTAAAATTGCCGCATTTTTTCGTGGTCCAAATACGCGAAGTCCCGCTTCTTCAAATGCATCCACTACTCCGCCAACCAACGGGTCATCCATACCGATGACCGTAAGGTCAATTTCTTGTTCCTTGGCAAATGTAACAAGCTTGTCAAATTCCATTGCGCCGATTGCTACACATTCTGCATATTCTGCACAACCTGCATTTCCCGGTGCACAGTAAATCTTATCTACTTTTTCGCTTTGGGCTACCTTCCATGCAATTGCATGTTCTCTTCCGCCACTTCCTACGATTAATACTTTCATCTAAAATTCTCCTATTTTATCCACACTTTTCCGTCAATCATTTCAAGTCTATCATTTGCAATTAAGTCAATTGCCTGTGGCAAAATCTGCCACTCCGCCTGTTCCATGACTCTGCGCTGTAAAATCTCTGGGGTATCTCCTTTTTCCACAGCAACAGCTTTTTGTAAAATGATGGCTCCTGTATCGGTTCCCTCATCCACAAAATGGCAGGTCGCACCTACTACCTTCACGCCTTTTTCCAAAGCTGCTTCATGTACCTTCAATCCATAGAATCCCGTTCCACAAAACGATGGAATCAACGATGGATGGATATTAATAATGCGATTTCTATATTGTTCAATCATCTTTTCCGGAATCACAACAAGGAAACCTGCCAGAACTAATAAATCTGCATTCATTTCATCTACTGCACGCAACAATGCATCATTAAACTCTGCCCTTGTTTCATAATCCTTTGGAGAAATGCATTGGCCTGGGATTCCCTTTGCCTTTGCTCGTTCCAATGCATACGCATTTTTATTATTACTGATAACACCTACAATCTCTGTATTGGTTATCGTTCCATTGTCAACTGCATCTATAATTGCTTGTAAATTTGTTCCCCCTCCGGAAACCAATACAACAACTCTTAGCATAAAGTTACTCCTTTATCGCCTGCTTCGATGTGTCCTACAACGTATCCTTCTTCTCCTGCTTCTTTGATAGCAGCAAGTGTCTTTTCTACATCCTTTTCATCAACTGCGAGCACCATACCCAGTCCCATGTTAAATGTGTTGTACATCATTTGTTCTTCGATGTCTCCATCTACTGCTAACATCTTGAAAATTGGTGGGATTGGGTAACTGTCCTTCTTCACAACAGCGTGTGTGTCATCCTTTAACATACGTGGAATATTTTCATAGAATCCACCACCTGTGATATGGCTACATGCTTTAATTGTAACGCCTGATTCTTTAATCGTACGTAATGCTTTTACATAAATCTTAGTTGGAGCCAGTAATGCTTCTCCTAATGTGCATCCGAGTTGATCGTATTCTCTCTTTAAAGATTCTTCTGTCATTGAGAATACTTTACGAACCAAAGAGAAACCATTGCTATGTACACCTGAAGATGCCATACCAATAAGAACATCTCCTGCTTTCAAATCTTTTCCTGTAATTAAATCTTTTTCATCTACAACACCAACTGCAAAACCTGCGAGGTCGTATTCGTCAACAGGGTAGAAACCTGGCATCTCTGCTGTTTCGCCACCGATTAAGGCTGCACCTGATTGGATACATCCTTCTGCAACACCACTAACGATTGTTGCAATTTTTTCCGGTTCATTCTTACCACATGCAATATAGTCCAAGAAGAATAAAGGTTCTCCACCTGCACATGCGATGTCATTTACACACATTGCCACACAGTCGATACCGATTGTGTCATGCTTGTCCATGATAAATGCTAATTTTAATTTTGTTCCTACACCGTCTGTTCCGGAAACAAGTGTTGGTTTTTCCATGTCTTTAAATTTCTCCATAGAGAAAGCTCCTGAAAAACCACCGATATTTGTAAGTACTTCAGGTCTCATTGTTGCCTGAACATGTTTTTTCATAAGTTCTACTGATTTGTAACCAGCTTCAATATCTACGCCCGCGTTCTTATAATCCATCTTTTTATCCTCCATGTCTCTTACATTTGTTTTATATATTCCTTGTACCCAAGTTCTGCTAATTTGTCTGCTTTTCCTTGAACGGTTTCTTTCATTTCTACAGAATATGCTTTCAATTTGTCCAAAATCGCCGGATTCGATGTGGCAAGAATCTTTGCTGCCAAGATACCTGCATTTGCTCCACCATCAATTGCAACTGTTGCAACCGGGATTCCAGGTGGCATCTGCAAAATGGAATAAACTGCATCCATACCATCTAAATTCTTTCCTGATATCGGAACTCCGATAACCGGCATTGGGAACAACGCTGCGCACATTCCTGGAAGGTGTGCTGCCATTCCTGCTCCTGCGATAATTACTTTGTAGTCTTTTTCTTCTGCTGATTTCGCATAATTAAAAAATACATCTGGCATACGGTGAGCTGAAATAATTGTCATCTCATACTCAATACCAAATTTGTCCAGCATGTCTGCTGCTTTGCTCATAACCTTAAGGTCTGAGTCACTTCCCATTACGATTCCTACTTTTGGCATCTTTTTTCTCCTTTTGTTTGTAACTGTTCAGAGCCAACACAACGTGTTTTCGAGGTTGGTTCTGAATAGTTACAGTTTACTAACTAGTCCTTCGAATGTCAACCGTTATCCGCGTTAGATATCCTTATAAATATTAATAAATGCTTATTACTACATTTCGTCAAATGCTTCATTTAAAACTTCTGTTCCTGCTAAGACAAATCTTCCATCCAACAAAATCGGAGTTTTCGTGCCATCTGCTTTAACAACACTGATTTCCCCTAATTCGTCATATGGAATAGTGATATCCGTGTGACAGTTGAAGTACGCCTTTGAAACATCTTCTTTTCGTAATATTGATATAGAATTGTCTTTTGCAACAATCTCTTTCCCATTTGGATTGTACACACGATTTTCCTCGCTCCAACTATAGCAGGTGTCACCAATCGCAAAATGCGGTCCTGTCTTTTCTGCAATCAGAATTGGGAACTTATCCTCTATCTGATACTTTCTCGCCACAACATAAGCCGTTGTGTTGGTTCCGATTGCAAACTCTCCCATTGGCAAGGTGTCGTGATTGTGAAGTACATTTCCTTTGATAAACTTCTTTCCTTCTTCTGCATCTTCGAAGTTACTGCAACTATAATCCGTTATTCTTCCGTCTTTAAAGGTCATTTTTAAATCACGATACTGCAATTCGTTCAGATATACTTTGCTTACATTGAGTACCCCATCTGTACCTTCCAAAACCGGCGAAGTAAATACCTCTCCAACCGGGATATTCACGTCTGCCACGCAGTTTTCAAAAACAGTCTCTTTCTCAGAATTCTGCAAGCTATATAACTGGATTTTTAAATCTGTTTCATTCCCATTCTTACCGAGCACATGCACATATTCACCTTGGTCAAGTGCATCAATGATGGTCTGTTGCACTTTCTCATATAGGTTTGCATCCAAGGTGTTGATTCGAATAATCTCATCAAAAATCTCGGCATATTTTTCACCAATCTCCGGAACCGGATAGGCAATAATGGTAAAACTGCGTTCGTCACCTTTTATATACTGATTGGTCAGTTGTCCTGACTTACTGTCATATAAAACAGATAACTGCTGTTGTTTTTCACTAAGCTGAATTGCTTCCGGTTTCTGAACCGGCGAAAATGGTTCTTCTCCAAACACTTCCATAACAGCCGGACCTGCAAAGCCTGCCGCCCATTCCTTGTACTGTTCGTAAGCATTTTTCATAACATCCAATTTACGCTCCACAAATTTCTTGTCTAGGAATAATGCCTGGTCATCGCGATGGTCATAATCATACTGCTTGTTTGGATTGCCACCACAATAACCAATCTTATGTTGTTGCCTTTTTGTGACAACATTAACTGCCGCGCGATAAATACTTGGGCGCAGTCCCATTTTTGCAAAATTCTCAATTGCTTTTCGAATCACACGCTCAAAACCTAATTGATAACGCACGTTAACAACTGTTTTTTTCGACAAATCAATGCCCGCTACTTCAAAACCTTTTCGGTAGCCCTCCGTATAAACCTCTGCCATACGGTCAATCACTTCCTG
>JAXJXL010000197.1:0-4855 GCA_036307525.1 Faecalimonas sp. | reverse complement strand
GAGACATTTATTATTGTTAGGGCAAGGCCCTGTTCTACATTGTGTAGTTTCTCAACAGAGAAACGGAACTTTGGAGAACAATAAAACCACTTGCTATGCGAGTGGTTAAAATTGCTTTAGCTTACAGTAAAAAACCTCCAATGTTATAATTAATGTAGGTTCGCCAACCGCATTAAAACAAAGGAGGTATCCAAAATGGATAGTAATAGTTTATCACACAGTGTGTCCTGAATGCTACAAGGTACTGAAATAAAGTAATAGGAAAGCAATGCTTTTCGTGAGATGGAAGTAGGTCTTCCGCAATCAGTTTGTAGGAACGGGTTGCAAAACACCCATAGGTGCTATAGTCAAAAGCTATGGTATTGAGCGTATGAGGAAAAGGCAAGCATGAAATTGTCAGTTGGGTATCATGAAGCTGAGCGAGAGCGAAGAACTGATGAAGCATCGTTAATGCTTATAGGTGCAGTCAAAACCAGAGAATTGTGTGGTCGCTGGGATAAATCCATAAGAAACCTGCTTACTGTATGGATGGCTGTCGGTGTTGAGGTTACAGGAGCATGATATAGGCTCACGAAAGGAACAGGAGAATCCTGTGTTACTATGCAAACCCAAAAATTCGAGTTAACAAATATATGAGAATGAAAGTAGGAAAGAGTATCACAGGTGCGGAAGAATCCGTAGTAGTAGAGAAGTTTCTGTAATGGAAATGGAGCGAAGGGGTTCTGTCGTTGGAACTTTTGAATGCAACAACCAGAAATGGGAGGATTACATGAAAGAAGGGAAAGCATTTCTGATTTCACAAAATGAAGTCCTGAATGCATATAAAGCAGTAAAGGCAAACAGAGGTGCTGGCGGAGTAGATGGTATTGAATTGGAAACGTTTGATAAAGACTGGAAAAACAGGTTATATATACTGTGGAACAGAATGGTATCAGGAAGTTATTATCCAAAGCCAGTACGAGGGGTGGAAATTCCAAAGAAAAATGGGAAAAAGAGACTTTTGGGAATACCAACAATTGAAGACAGAGTAGCGCAGATGGTACTAAGAAACAGATTGGAACCACTCTTAGAACCATTGTTTTATAATGATTCGTATGGATACAGACCAAATAAGTCTGCGCTGGATGCTATAGCAACCGCAAGAAACAGATGTTTTAAGATGAAATGGGTTATTGAATTCGACATAGTAGGTTTGTTTGATAACATCAATCATGAGAAGTTAATGAAGATGGTAGAGTTACACTGCCAAGAAAAATGGATTCTCATGTATATAGAAAGATGTTTGAAGGCGCCTATACTTATGCCAGACAAAACAGTAAGAGAAAGAAATGCAGGAACACCACAAGGTGGAGTAATTAGCCCGGTGCTTGCAAATTTATTCATGCACTATGTATTTGATAGTTGGATGATAAAGAAATTTTCGAACTGTCCATGGGAAAGATATGCGGATGATGGGATAATTCATTGTACAACAAGAAAACAGGCTGAGTTTGTGTTGGATATGTTAAAGGAACAGATGTTACGGTATGGACTGAATATACATCCAGAGAAAAGTAAGATAGTATTTTGTAGGAAAAATAATGAACCTGTACCAGAAGGTGTAGAAACATCATTTGTATTCCTTGGATACTGTTTTCGAACAAGACTTATCAAAAGTAAACAAGGTGTATATTTTATGGGATTTACACCAGCCGTTAGTCCAGAGGCAGCATATTCATTTCGACAGAGAATAAGAACTGTGATGAAAGAAACAACAACAACAGACATTATAGCACTATCAAAAGTCTTTAATCCCATTATTAGAGGCTGGATGAATTATTTCTGTAAATTCACACCAAGTGAAGCTTTTCGTAAAGGAATAAATTATATGAATCAGAAGCTTGTCAGATGGCTAAGGAAATGTCGGAAGAAAGTGAAAAGAAGTTATCGTAAAGCACAGATTCTGCTGAATCGTATTGCTTTAACTAATCCGAAGATATTTTATCAGTGGCAGGCTGGCTATATGCCGATGTAAAGACGACAAGAGCCGTATGATGGGAGACTATCACGTACGGTTCCGTGAGAGGTTTGGGGTGAGATTCCCCTTATCTACTCGACCAAAATGGAATTGTAAGTACCATATAGTTTTTGCACCTAAGTTCAGGAGAAAAGTTATATATGGGCAATTGTACCGAGATATAGCTAATATATTGAGTACATTGTGCAAGAGAAAAGGTGTAAGAATAGTTCAAGCAGAAATGTGTCGAGATCATGTACATATGCTTGTAGAAATTCCACCAAGTATGAGTGTGTCAAGCTTTGTAGGATATCTGAAAGGTAAAAGTACATTGATGATATTTGAAAGACACGCAAACTTGAAATATAAATATGGAAATAGACATTTTTGGTGTCGAGGATATTATGTTGATACTGTAGGAAAAGATGCAAAGAAAATAGAAGAATATATTCGGAATCAAATACAAGAAGATTTGGAATATGATCAAATGACACTGAAAGAGTATATTGACCCGTTTACGGGTGAGCCAGTAAAAAGAAGCAAATAAAAAAGCCCAGGGGGCTTAGCAGGAAATGATGTTGCGGCTGGCGAACCTATTCGGTGAGTCTTTAGACTCCAGTGCCGGAAAAAGACCCTTATAGGGTCAGAGCAAACCACCGGCTAAGCCGGTGGTGCTGATTCATAGGATAGATAAGGGAAAAAGGCATGAAAAAAGAAAAAGCAAAAAAAATAAAAAAAATTGAAAAAAGTACTTGCTTTTTTAAAAGACATGCTATATACTAATCAATGTGCTGATGAGTTACACAGTCACTTAAATAAATAAAGCGCTATCGCCAAACGGTAAGGCAACGGACTCTGACTCCGTCATTTCAAGGTTCGAATCCTTGTAGCGCTGCTAAGAAAGCTCTCGTCTAACGGGAGCTTTTGTTATGTGATGAGAAAATTCTGTAGCGTAGTGGAAACTAATTGTGAGTGACAGAGTAGATTCGGTGCTTGTATAAGTATAATAGTGTGAAAAATAAATTTTTCACATATGAACATAGTACGTATTGCGAATATTGCGCCTGTGCAAGGTGCTAAAAGCACCTGAAAAGTTCGCAGGTTATGGAAAGGGCATGGTTATTAATATGTTTCAGTTAGGAAGAAAACAGGAATTATTTATTGTAAAGGCTGTAGATTTTGGTGTATATCTTGGAGAAGAGATAAATGCGGGAATGGATGACAGAGTGTTGTTACCGAAAAAACAGGTTCCAGCAAATGCGCAGCCAGGTGATAAAATAGAAGTATTTTTGTATAAAGACTCGAAGGATAGAATTATTGCAACGACCAGTATGCCAACGCTTATGGTGGGAGAGGTTGGTAAGCTTACTGTTTCGCAAGTGACTAAGATTGGTGCTTTTTTGGACTGGGGTCTGGAAAAGGATATTCTTCTTCCTTATAAAGAACAGACGAAGAAGGTTTTTGAAGGAGAAGAGATTTTAGTGGCTCTTTATATTGATAAGAGTAAGAGACTTGCGGCAACAATGAATGTTTATCCATATTTGTCAAAGAACAGTGAATATCAAAAAGATGATATGGTAACAGGAACTGTTTATCAGACAAGTGAGGAATTTGGTGTATTTGTAGCGGTGGATAATTGCTATTCTGCTTTAATTCCCAAAAAAGAATTATTTGGAGAGGTAAGAGTCGGAGATACCATAAAAGCTAGAGTGACGAGTGTGAAGGCAGATGGCAAGCTGGATTTGAGCATTCGTGAAAAGGCATATTTGCAGATTGAAAAGGATGCGGAAAAGATTCTTGCAATTATTGACAGCTTTGATGGCGTATTACCATTTACGGATAAAGCGAATCCGGAAGTGATTAAGCGTGAGACACAGATGAGCAAAAATGAATTCAAGAGAGCAGTTGGAAATCTTTTGAAGAATGGAAAAATTGAGATTAAGGAAGCTTGTATAAGAAGAAAATAGGTGACAGGTTCAACGCCTGTTAGGTTATATTAAGGTAAAATATGAAGTGTGCCCCTCGTATAAGAAATAGGAGGGGCGCATTTTTTTGAATGTTGTTTTGTACTACACCATGATATCAATATTTGCTCCGATGTCAGGATTTACGGAATGTTCCATAGCTGCGGTATCGAGCATTTCAACCATGTTGGCAGTGAGATCCTTAGCGTGCTCCAGTGACTGGGACAGTACTGCGGTTCCCACGTTGCTAAGAAGCTGTGTCTGAGCTAGATTCATTGATAAACCAGCAATATCCATAGGAATCCCTCCTTTATTAATGTGGTATTAGATATATCGGCTGGATTTTGTAAAAGATTATTATAAAAATTTAAGAATTTTAGTAATTAATTGGTTTGTATATCTTGCATAATTAGGAAAAAAACGGTATTTTATAGTAGAACGTTTAAAAATGCATAAAGAAGTTGTTATTTTCTATAGATTTATTTGTGTAAATGTATTAAAATAGACTCAGAATGCAAAGAATCACGGTTGTAAAAGATGAAAATCTTTGTTGATATTGTATAAGTAAGGAGTGTAGCATATGATTTCAAATCAGATTATGCAGAATACGATTGAAGGGATTAAAGCAATAGCAAGAGTAGAATTGTTTGTTGCTGATATTGATGGAAAGCTGGTAGCTTCCACTAAGACAATCGGAAATAATTTTGAGAGTTCCGTTCTGGAATTTGTGAAGTCCCCTGCAGATAGTCAGGAGATTCAGGGATGTCAGTTTTTTAAGATTTATGACGATCAGCAGCTTGAGTATATTTTAATTGCTAACGATGCAGGTGAGAATGCGTATATGGTTGGTAAGATGGCTGCGTTCCAGTTGCAGAATCTGATGGTAGCATATAAG